>JAYVYH010000032.1:0-8623 GCA_043784385.1 Caulobacteraceae bacterium
CATCCAGGGCCGCGAACTGCGTGAGAAGCGAAACCGGAGAACTCATGATGACAGGCTCCAACCCTAAGGGGGAGCCCGACCGAATCACGAATCACGCACTCAAGGGAATTCCCCCGCGGTCAAGAGCCGCTTCAAGCGATTGCCGTGCCTTTGGGTTGCGGCGAATTGACGAGGAACGGGATTTGGGGCCTCATGTCGGCTAAATCAGCGGGTGCGGGAGACGTCGATCCATCGGCTCACCGATGCGTTCAACAAGGGCGACATGGCCGGCGCCGCCGCGGCCTACGCGCCGGCCGACCTGACGATCGTGGACGAGTTGCCGCCCTATGTTTGGCGAGGTCCCGACGCACAGCAAGCCTGGACTGGCGACTTGATGACGGACGTCGCCCGGCGCGGCCTTTCCAGCCCGGCGGTGGCTGTGGGCGAGCCGGTGCGCTGGGAGGTCGACGGCGTCTCGGCCTATGTGATCGCGCCGGCAGTCCATGGCTACAAGCAGAACGGCGTGGATATGCAGGAACCCTCGCGGATGACCTTTACTCTCGCCAAAGCGGGCGATGGTTGGAAGATCACCAGCTGGACCTGGACGGGACCCAAGCCCACGCCCACGTTCAACTTGTCCGCGAAGCCCCGACCTATCGCGGTGTTCGCCACGTCCCGCGTTATTTTGTCGTGCGCCAAGCGAGATGAAAGGGATATAACTCGTTATAGATTTGGAGCGCCCCGTCATGCCTGAAACCACAACCCTGGACGTTGTCATCGTCGGCGCGGGATTCTCCGGGCTTTATATGATGCACAAGATGCGCGGCCTGGGCTTTTCGGCGCATGTCTACGAGGCAGGGTCCGGGGTCGGCGGCACCTGGTATTGGAACCGCTATCCTGGCGCCCGCGTGGATATCGAAAGCCAGGAATATTCGTATTCCTTCTCGCCGGAACTGGAAGACGAGTGGATCTGGTCGGAGCGCTACGCCGCCCAGCCGGAGCTGCTGCAATACCTGAACTATGTCGCCGATCGTTTCGACCTTCGACGCGACATCCAGTTCGAGACCCGGATCACGGCGGCGGTGTTCGACGAGGCGTCGGGGCGCTGGACCGTATCGACGGACAAGGGCGAGGTGATTTCGGCGCGGTTCTGCGTGATGGCCATCGGCTGTCTGTCGGTGACCAAGGACGTCGACCTGCCCGGCGCCGAAACCTACCTTGGCCACGGCTATCACACCGGCCATTGGCCCCACGAGGGCGTGGATTTCACCGGCCAAAGCGTTGGGGTGATCGGCACCGGCTCGTCGGCCATCCAGTCGATTCCCCAGATCGCCAAACAGGCGGCCCATCTGACCGTGTTTCAGCGCACGCCCAATTTTAGCGTGCCGGCTCACAACGGCCCGGCCGACCCCGAAATCGCCGCCCGTTGGAAGGCCAACCGGGCGGAACTGCGCGAGCAGGCCCGCCGCTCGGCGGGGGGCTTCCTGTCCATGGACACATCGGCGGCCCTCGCCGTCGAGGCGACACCAGAGGAGCGCCAGCGGACGTTCGAGGCGCGCTGGGCGCAAGGCGGGTTCTGCATGGGCGCGGCCTTCGCCGACATCACCGTCGACCTGACCGCCAACGCTTACGCCGCCGAGTTCGTGGCCGACAAAATCCGGGGGATCGTCAAGGACCCCAACGTTGCGGAGAAACTGATCCCCAAAACCTACCCCTTCGGGACCAAGCGCCTGTGCGTCGATACCGGCTATCACGCCACCTACAACCGTCCCAACGTCACCCTGGTGGACCTCAAGGAGACACCCATCAAGACGATCACCCCGACGGGCCTGCGCACCTCGGCCAAGGACTACGCATTCGACTCGATCGTCTATGCGATCGGCTTCGACGCCATGACCGGACCGCTCGGCCGGATCGATATCCGGGGCCGCGGTGGCCTGGCCCTGCGCGACAAATGGACAGCCGGCCCCCGTACCTACCTGGGGTTGATGTCAGCCGGCTTTCCGAACCTGTTTATGGTCACCGGCCCCGGCAGCCCGTCGGTACTCTCAAACATGGTCACCTCGATCGAGCAGCATGTGGACTGGATCAGCGATTGCGTGACGTGGCTGACCAACCATCAGCAAGGCGTGATCGAAGCGACGGCTGAAGCGGAAGACGCCTGGGTGGATCACGTCAATGAGGCCGCCAATACGACGCTCTATGT
This sequence comes from Caulobacteraceae bacterium, assembly GCA_043784385.1. Taxonomy (GTDB): domain Bacteria; phylum Pseudomonadota; class Alphaproteobacteria; order Caulobacterales; family Caulobacteraceae; genus Acaudatibacter. The sequence continues at coordinate 2,186 of JAYVYH010000032.1, forward strand.
CCAGGCCAACAGCTGGTACCTGGGCGCCAATATCCCCGGCAAGCCCAGGGTATTCCTGCCCTATGTCGGCGGCGTCGGGGTCTATCGCGAGAAATGCGAAGAGGTCGCGGCCAAGGGCTACGAGGGTTTCGCGCTGAGCCCACCCACGGCCTGAAGCCGGACTATCTGGTCCAGGCGCCGCCCACGTTGGTGCGATAGCCCATGGCCAAATAGGCGGCGTCCACGAGGCTCTGCCCCCGTTCGTTGAGTAGGATACCCGGACCCATGCGATTCATCGAATAGCCGAAGCTCATCGCGCACCCGGGATCGGCGAAACCGAGGGAGCCGCCGGCCCCGACGTGGCCGAAGGCGGCTTCGGACAGGATAGCGGAACAGGCCAGCGTGTTCTCCAGCTTCCGGTTGTCCATCGACTTCATATAGCCGAGCGAGAACCGCGTCGGGATCATCAGGGTGGCGTCCTCGTGGGTTGCGACCGAAACCTGTCCCATGCGGGTAAGCGTATCGGCGCCCACCAGCCGCACGCCGTTCAGGGCGCCGCCATTGGCCAGGGGCGCATACAGGCCAGCCAAGCCCCTGCCGTTGGAGACACCGGTGGCCGAGCCGATCTCGGCGGCGCGGGCGGCCCGGCTGTTGGCGCTGAAGCCGCCGGAATTGATCATGAACTGGGCCGTCGGACCGGTGGGATCGGCCCGCATGCCAAGAGCTATGCGCGAGGTGCGCGCGGCGGCGTCGACGGGAGCCGCGATCATCGGCGCGACTCGAGGTTCATGTTCCTCCGGCAGGCCCATCCAGAAATCCACGCCGAGCGGGCCGGCCACCTCATCGCGCAGGAAAACCCCCATGCGTCTACCGGTGGACCGCCGCACCATCTCTCCCACCGTCCAGGCGCTGGTGACACCGTGGTAGCCGTTGCGGGTTCCGGGCTTCCAGAACGGCGTCTCGCGCTCCAGCACGCCGACCATATAGTCGTAGTCGTAGTAGGCGCCGTCCTTGAGCTTTTCCCTCAGTCCGGGCACGCCCACCGAATGGTCGAGCATCATCGACACCTGGGCGCCTTCCTTTCCCGCCTGGCCGAATTCGGGCCAATAGCGGGTGACCGGGGCGTCAAGGTCGAGCAGGCCCCGGTCGGCGGCCATGTGGGCGCAGAGGGCCGAGGCTCCCTTGGTGCAGGAAAACACCACGCTGATCGTATCACGATCCCAGGTCGCGCCATCGATCGCCTTTCGCCCGCCCCATAGGTCCACGACCGTCCTGCCCTCGACGGTCAGGCAGAGGCTGGCGCCCACCTCGCCCCGCGTCTGGAAATTGTCCGCGAACGCTTCAAGCAAACCCTTGAAACGCGGATCGCACACGCCCTGAACGGCTCCCGCGTCGGTAGTGAGTGAGACAGTTTTCATGGTGTTTCCTAGCTTTTATCCCCGACAATAGGGGAAGGGCGGGCCTTCGCCCAGCCGCCTCAGGCCTTGGCGCGCCAGGACACCAGGGCCAGTTCAAGAGAGGTCTTGGCCAGGAACGCCCAGAGCAATCCAGCGGCCCCGAAAACGTTGGCGCAAACCCAGAACATCGGCGCGGACAGCACGGCGCTAAGCCCCATGGCGACCGCCGTGCGGCGACCACGGCCCGCGCCCTGGAGGTGTGCGATCTGCAGCTGGACCAAGCTGCCGACGACCACTCCCATGGCGAAACCGAAGGTCGCCATGCCGAATGACGCCCCAACCAATTGAGCCAGGAGGGTCGGCGCGACGACCAAAACACCCCCCACAACCGTCAGAAAGGCGGCGCCAGCGACGGCGGTCAGGCCCCAGGCCCCGCGCACGAGAGAATCGCTCTCGTCGCCCGCGGCTCGCCTGGCGAACAGAATGGGACCCAGGACAAAAGGGATCAGCCAGAACTTGGTGAGCAGCTCATAGATCAGATAGTAGGCCCCGTAATCAGCCGGGCTGAGCAATCGAAGCCCGATCACCCGGTCGACCGAGCCGCCAACGGCCGCGATGACGGAGACCGCGGCCAGATCGACCCAACGATTGTCACCCAGCAGTCGTCGAGCTTCCCGCCAGACGGGCCCGCCAGACGGCGCGCGTCTGAGCAACGCCACGACCAGCAAGGGCAATGCCAGCCGCGCGAAGGTCGAGGCGCCGACCGCCCAGACCAGCGGCGTTCTCAGCGCCACTAGCAGGCCGACGACGGCAACACCGCCGGCGAGGCTGCCCTGCTTCAGCCCGACGGCCAGGGTGTGCCGGCCGCGAAGATCCAACAGGACGCGCATATCCGTAGCCCAGAACCCGGCGACGGCGATCAGCGGCGTCCAGGCCAGGGTCGAGAACGGGATCGTTGGATCGGCGAGGCGCCAGATAACGGCAAGGAACGGCGAGGCCAGGGCGCCCTTCAAGGCGCCGACCCCCAGATAGGCGACCAGGTCCACTCCCTCCACCCCCGCCTCGCTCAAGACCGCCGCCTTGATGGTTCCCGGCTCCAGTCCGGCCGACAGTGACATCAGGAAGATAAGGCCGAGAAGGTTCCTGAGCAGCGCCGGCGCGGCCATGCCGCGCAGAACGATCACCACAAGCAGCATCACGGCGGTGGCGGCGACGTAGGCCCCCGTGACAGCCGTGGCCCTGGCGCCGAGTTGGGCGACGGCGCCGGTCGCCTTGGACAAAGCTGTGTTCATCAGGGTCTGTTGCCCGCCAAACGCCTTGGATTGCGGGAACCCGCCGCCAAGGCTATGAAACATACTTGGCGGGAAGTCTCGCCTTCAGGACACGAGACAATGAAGACGGCGGTCTGGTTAGCGGCGGCTCTGATATTTGGCATGACCGGCGAGGCCGCCGCGCAGGCGGCCAACGACACGCGGCCGGCGTGCCCGACGCGCCAACAGAGCGAGGCGAAGAAGCCCTATATCGATCGCACGCATAGTTATTGCGAAACACGCTGGTCCGAGCTGTCGGCCGAACGCCAGACCGGCGGGCAGACCCACGACGAATTCATCAACGGCTGTGCACGCAAATGCGCTGGTGACCTGGCCGACAAGCAGGCGGGCAACAATCTCGCCATCTATGCCGGTGGCGCCGCCCTGCTACTCGGCGGCGCGGCGGCAGCCGCTCTCGGCGGTAAGAGCGGCGGTCAGCCCGCCAGCCCTTAGCCTTCGCCAGACTTTAGCTTTCGGACGAGTCGCCCTTGCCCATATTGCCCGAGGTGCGCTCGGCGATCCGGGCCGACTTGCCGCGGCGATCGCGCAAATAGTACAGTTTGGCGCGCCGCACGGCGCCGCGACGCTTGACCTCGATGGATTCGATCATCGGTGAGAGCACGGGAAACACCCGCTCGACGCCTTCACCGAAGCTGATCTTGCGAACGGTGAAGTTCTCCTGGAGGCCGCCGCCCGAACGGGCGATGCAGACGCCTTCATAGGCCTGAACGCGCTCGCGTTCGCCTTCCTTGATCTTCACATTGACGCGCAGGGTGTCGCCAGCCTGGAAATAGGGGATCTTCTTGCCTTCGAGCAGGCGGGCGGCTTCTTCTTTCTCGAGCTCTTGGATCACGTTCATCTGGTCTACAAGTCCTTTAATTTACTGGGCTTTATCGCCCTTTGCCTGTTGATTGGCGAGATGCGCCGCCCATAGATCCGGCCGCCGCTCCCGCGTGATAGCCTCCCGCTGGGCCTGTCGCCACCTGGTCACCTCACCATGGTGGCCCGACAGCAGCACATCGGGAATATCGCGCCCCTCGAACGTCCGCGGCCTTGTGAACTGCGGCTGTTCGAGAAGATCGTCCTCGAAACTCTCTTCACTCAAACTGGCCGCTTCGCCCAATACGCCGGGCAGCAGCCGCACACAGGCCTCGATCGCAACCAGAGCCGCCGCCTCGCCACCGGCCAGGACCGCGTCTCCCACCGAGACTTCCTCGAACCCCCGGGCGTCGATCACCCGCTGGTCCACCCCCTCGAACCGGCCGCACAAGACGACCAATCCCGGCGCCTTCGACCACGCCTTGGCCCGCGCCTGCGTCAGCGGCTGACCCCGGGCGCTCATATATAAAAATGGCCGGCCGTTCGCCTCCACGCTATCCAGCGCCGAAGCGATGACGTCCGCCCGCATCACCTGCCCCGGGCCACCCCCGGCAGGGGTGTCGTCGAGGAAGCCGCGCTTATCCTTGGAAAAGCCCCGAATGTCCACCGTTTCCAGCCGCCATAGATTCCGCTCCCGCCAGGCGGTCCCGACCAGCGACACGCCGAGCGGTCCAGGAAACGCCTCGGGAAACATGGTCAGGACGGTGGCGGTGAAAGGCATGGCGCTAGCATAGGCGAGGCAGCCCGCGAGAACGAGGTCCTCTCAACCTGGCGCGCTTTTCGGAGACGACGAGGACACGGGAAGCCCTATATCCAGCGGTCCGCTCGCACGCCGTTTCTGCGTGCGCACGTCCGCAAGGACAGCTTACCGACCGAGCGCCCGTTCACGAAGCATGACAATGGGTGGCGAGGCTCCAGTTTCACCGAGCCGTCGCCGTCGGCCTGAACACGCAACTCGCCAACGGGCGCCGATGGGCCGGCTGGATGGAATACGAGGACAATCAGCGAGACGATCCCGACGCCAGTGACAAGGGCGAACGACAGGGTCAAACGCCAGGGCCAGGGCCGCGACGGCGCCAAGGGCTCAGCCGTGCGCTCCACCCGTTCGACGTCCTTGCCAAGAGGCTCGCGCGGCGTGACTGTCGATCGAGATGGGTCGATTTCCGCCGCGGGATTGGCGCGGGTCTTGCGCAGCCACGCCTAATAGGCCCGCCACCGGACCTCCTCATCGACGGCGCCGGGATCGCTTCGCGCCCAGTCAAATCAGCCGCTGATATAGGTCATAGGCTTGGCGACGCCACGGTGAATGAGAACGCTCTGGCTTAGCATACTGTTTAAATCCTGGATTTCCCGCAGCCTCCTAGGAAAATTATTAACAAAGGGCTGGATACTGGAAATAATACACAATTTTTTACTTTATGAAATCGGCTGGACGGATCACGACAAGGGTGACTTTTAAGCCCCACCGTTCGATGAACCGAAACCGGAACGAGGCGTTCAGCGTCCATACAGGTCGGACAACCGATTGTGTGGAACGGTCAATCACGCACCGTTCAGGAGGTTCCTATGAACAAGATCATGCTTATGGCGATCGGTCTTTCGCTGGCCGGCGCATCCATCGCCGAGGCCCAATCCTATGACCCGGGCCGGGGACCGCCCGGCGGGCCGCCCATGCAACAGGACCAAGGCATGCGCCACGACGACCGGGGGATGCGCCATGATGACCGTGGCGACCGCCATGATGATCGGCGCGACGGCTGGAGGCATAGCCACCATGGCAAGAAGATCTGCTTCTGGCGTCACCACGAGCGTATCTGCCACTGGCGCCACCGGTAAGCCCTAGCTGAAAGCGCCGACCACGGCCCGACCGATGCGGGCGTGGGCGGCGCTGAGCTCCTGGGTCGAGCGTTTCGATCCGCTCAGCAGGGCGGCGATCAGGATCGGCGGACGGCCTGGCGGCCAGACGATGGCTACGTCGTTGACGGCGCCATTCTCACCGGTGCCGGTTTTGTCGCCGGCCTTCCAGCCGGCAGGCAGTCCGGCTCTTAGCCGCGCAAGACCGGTCTGGCAGTTGACCATCCAAGCGGTCAGCTGTCGGCGGCTCTCGGTAGATAGCCTATCGCCGAGCAACACCCGGCGCAGGGTGAGCACGAACGCGGTCGGGGAACTGGTGTCACGAACGTCGCCAGGCAGATTGGTGTTCAAGGTCGGCTCGGTGCGGTCCAGCCGCGCGGTCGCATCGCCCAGCTTGCGCAACCCGGCGGTGAAGCCGGGCGGGCCGCCGACCAGACCGAGCAGCAGATTGGCGGCGGTATTATCGCTGACCTCCACCGCCGCCGCGCACAGATCGAGCACCGACATCGCGCCCCGATCTACATGAGCCCTGGCGCGGGGCGCGTATTCCAGCAGATCGGCGCGGGAGAACGGAATTAGTCGGCGGAGCTCAAGCTCGCTGCGGTCGACGCTGAGCAGGACCGTGGCCGCCAGCAGAACCTTGAAGGCTGAGGCCATGGCGAAGCGCTCGTCGGCGCGGTGACGCAGCCAGACTCCCGATCGGGTGTCGAGCGCCGCCACGCCCACCCGGCCGCCGATATCAGCCTTAATCGCCGCGATTGTCCGAACGACATCGTCAACAACGGCGGCGGCCGTGGCGCGTGGCGCGGCGAAGAGGCTGGCGCCGCCGGCGGCGAGGAACCGACGGCGATCATGGAAGAGACCGGCGGCCATGTCCAAGGCTCCAGGTTCGGCGCAATCGAACGCCAAAAACCTTAAGAGAGTCGGAACGAATCTCTCCTGGACTACAACGCTTCTATGATGGTCACATTGGCCAGGCCGCCGCCTTCGCACATGGTTTGCAGGCCATAGCGCTTGCC
>JAYVYH010000033.1:0-3277 GCA_043784385.1 Caulobacteraceae bacterium
CATGGCCCTCGTCGAATGCCGCTTCGCCGATCATTTTGGAGGGCTCGAGGATTTCGGCTGGCCGGTGACCCGCGCCGACGCACTGCTCGCGCTGGACCATTTTATCACACACGGCTTGCCGGACTTCGGCGACTACCAGGACGCGATGAAGGCCGGCGCACCGTTCCTGTCCCACTCGCTGCTGGCGCCTGCCTTGAATCTCGGGCTGCTTTCCCCAAGAGAGGTTTACCGGGCCGCTGAAGCGGCGTGGCGTCTGGGCTCCGCGCCTTTGAACGCGGTCGAGGGGTTCGTGCGTCAGATCCTCGGTTGGCGCGAATATGTCCGCGGCGTCTACTGGACCTTGATGCCGGGCTATGCGGACCGGAACGCGCTTGAGGCGACGCGGACACTGCCGGCATTCTATTGGACGGGCGAAACCGCCATGCGATGTCTGAGCGAAGCCATCAGCAGCACAGCGCGATATGCCTATTCGCATCATATTCAGCGGCTGATGGTGACGGGGAACTTTGCCCTGTTGGCCGGCGTCGCGCCACGCGAAATCGAGCGCTGGTACCTCGCCGTTTATGCCGACGCGTTTGAATGGGTGGAGATGCCCAACACGCTGGGCATGGCGGTGTTCGCGGACGGGGGGCAAATGGCGTCCAAGCCCTACGTGGCCTCGGGCGCTTATATCAACCGGATGTCGGACTTTTGTTCAGACTGCGCCTACGACGTGAAGCAGAAGATCGGCCCAAAGGCATGCCCCTTTAACTATCTATACTGGGCTTTTCTGATCCGACAGAAAGACCGACTATCGGGTAATCCGCGGCTTGCGATGCCTTACCGTGCGTTGGCTGGTTGGCCACGCGAGCGCGAAACGGAGGTTCTGGCCGAGGCGGATGCCTTTCTCGATAAGCTCGATGAAAAATATGAAAGCTTTGGAGATAGCTGATGATTGAATTTGCCGCGTTGCTTTTGGTTTCAACGCTTTTCGGCGGAATGATGCTCTATTCGTTTGGATTCGCGCCGATGGTTTTCAGCGTCCTGCCCGCGGAGGACGCCGGCCGTTTCATTCGCGCCGCCTTTCCTTGGTACTATGTGTTCGTGATCGCCACCGCTGGCCTTGGCGGTGCAATCCTATTGCGCTCGAATCCACGCTCGGGCACGCTAGCGCTCGCGATTGCGATTATCGGCATTTTTGTCCGCCAAGTGCTGATGCCCCGGATCAACACCGCACGCGACATGCAGTTGCAGGGTATCGGGGAAGCGAAGAGACGCTTCAGCCGTCTTCACGGGTTTTCGGTTGCTCTCAATTTCGCCCAGTTGATTGCCGCGGGCTATGTGCTCTATCGGTTTCTATGAGGCTTATCGACGGAACGAAGGTGGGCCAAGAGCTGATATGACCGCGAAATTGCTAGTCCCGCGTCGCGTTGGCACGGCACTTTTCCCAAGGTGAACCCGCGCCAAGGCAGAATGAGCTTTTCGTCGCCGATCTGGCGGGTATTGATCCGCGCCAACAAGTTTTCGCGGTGATTGGACAGTTGAGGAATTGGTTCGTGATGCGCATTGGGATCGTGGGTGCTGGGATGGCAGGACTGGCGTGCGCCGAGGGATTGGCGGGCCAAGGTCATGACGTGGTGCTGTTCGACAAGGGGCGCGGGCCTGGCGGTCGAATGTCAACGCGGCGAATGCCAACTTCTGCGGGCGAGGCGTATTTCGATCACGGAGCGCAATACTTCACCGTCCGTGACGAATCGTTTCGAAGGCAAGTAGACGCCTGGATCGTCGACGGCGTCGCCGCAGCATGGCCGTCAGCGGGGAGCGAGGCTTATGTCGGCGTTCCCGCCATGAATGCGCCGGTGCGGCAAATGGCTAACGGACAAACAGTTCATTGGACAACGCTGGTGACGTGGATCGAACGTGTTGACCTTGGCTGGCGCCTGTTTGACGAGCGGGGAGAAGCCGTTGACGTGGATATTGCCATTGTCGCGGTGCCCGCTGAGCATGCGTCAGCTTTGCTCGCATCTGTAGCGCCGGATCTCGCCGCCCGGGCGACGGCGTCGGCCAGCGAGCCGTGTTGGACGCTGATGCTGGCCTTTTCTGAGACCGTCGCGGTTGCGCGGAATTGCTGGAGGGGTGATCATGTCATTGGATGGGCCGCGCGCAACAACTCCAAACCGAAGCGCATCGGGCCCGAGAGCTGGGTCGTTCAAGCCGGTCCGGATTGGTCAAAGCGCCATCTTGAGGCAGACCCGGACTGGGTCGCCGCCACCCTCAAAGAAGCGTTATCCAATCTGTTGGGTACCGAACTGCCGCCCTGTATTGGTACGGCGAGCCATCGGTGGCGCTTCGCGCGGTCCGGCGCGGAGGGCTCGGGTGCGGTATTGGATCGCGATCGCAGCCTCGGAATCTGCGGCGATTGGTTGATCGGTCCGCGGGTAGAAGCGGCTTGAATGTCGGGAACGATGCTGGCCGACAGCATCACGCAATGGACCGGGGGAATTATCAGCTAAGCATGTCCGACTCGATATACTGGTTTAGGAGCGATCTGCGGCTGACGGACAACCCCGCGCTGGCCGAGGCCTGCTCGGCGTCTGACCGGCTTCTGCTTGTCCATGTCATATCGCCCGGCGAGACGCAGGCTACACCATGGGGTTTTTCGCGCTGGGGCCCGCATCGTCTCACGTTTCGCGACCAGGCCCTGCAAAGCCTCACGGCCGAAGTCACCCGGCGGGGAGGCGAGTTGTACATCACAGTGGGTCCTGCGTCGCAGGTGATCCCGGCTCTGGCCCGCGTGATCGGTGCCGATCGCGTTTTCTGCGAAGCCATCGCCGCACCTGAGGAGATTGCCGAGGTCGCGGCCCTGCGACAAGCGGGTCTGGAGGTCTGCGAACGGTGGCAGTCTAGCCTTCTGGAGCCAGCGGATCTGCCGTTCGCGGTCGAGGAACTGCCGGAGGTCTTCACCGCCTTCCGCGAGGCGGTCGAACGTGCAGATCTGACGCCACCCTCGCCGTTCGTCGCGCCGTCGAAATTGCCGCCGACGGCCTGGAGGAGCTCGCACCCGCCATGGCTGGCGGGAAATGCCGCGACACCGTCGGGCGCGGCGTCGTTTCCGTTTCAAGATCCGGCGTTCCATGGATCGGAGACCGCGGCCCTGGCCCATCTCGAACGCTATTTTGGCTCGACGGCGCCGCAGTCCTACAAGGCCACGCGCAACGGGCTGAGCGGGCCCGGCTACTCAACCAAGCTCTCGCCCTGGCTCGCGGTCGGCGCCCTATCGCCGCGCATCGTGTTTCAG
>JAYVYH010000034.1:0-16128 GCA_043784385.1 Caulobacteraceae bacterium
GCGATGGTTGCTGGGCCGCCGGCCGCGCCGCGGACCAGTCTCAATCACGAACGGCGCAAAGAACGCCCACTCCTCATCCGACATCAGGCCGCGAACCAAGGCTGCTCTCCTCAAAGAGCAGCCTTGAATCAGCAATCAGGTGATTTGGGAATCCACTTCGTCAACACAACCTAGGCCACCGCCCACCCCTTAGAGCCGTCAATCACGCCTTCATTCCGGAGCGTCCCCGCCGCTCTCGCATTGATCAACGCGGCCCCTATCCGCTTCCTGATCACAACCCGCGTCTGGTCATTGACCCGAAGTCCCCGATCCTGAATCCATGCGTCCGCGATCTGGGCCGAATTAAGCGGCGCTGACGCCTCTCGCAGCATGGCGAAGATGAACCGCTTGACGGTCCCCTTCTTGGCTCTGTGCGAGACGATATAGCGTTTGAACGCGGCAAGGGTCGTGTCTGGGTTGAACAGCCGGATCGCCGCTTCAAGGTGGTCGATATCGCACGTCACCTTCCTGATCTCGGCTTCGAGGCTGACGCGATAGCGTAGCAGCTCCTCGCGCTTGGCGTTCAAACCGGAGACGGTGTTGCGGCGCTCGACTTGTTCCATGCCCTGGAATGTGGGAAATTCAGAAGGCCAGGACTACGGCTGGCGTGGTCCCATTTGCTACCTAATGCCGGGATTATCGCCAGAACGGATCAGCCCGGCGCAAGCCGATGACCCTGGCGCCCGGCGAGTTCATCCGCCGCTTCCTCATCCATGTCCTGCCCGGCGGATTCCATCGCATCCGTCACTACGGCCTGTTCGCCAACGCCGGCCGCGCCGCCAACCTGGCCAAGGCTCGCGCGCTGCTCCAGGTCCCGCCGCCACCGTCCAGCGACACCAGCGCCGATCGCGAGATCACCGTCGAGCCCGCCAAGGCCTGCCCCTGCTGCGGCGGACGCATGGGCCTCATCGAGATCCTCCAGCGTGGCGCGGCGCCATGCCCCGCGCCACCGAGGCCGCCCAGCGGGATCGACAGTTCATGACCGCTGGACGCAACCCCACCCCTCTCGGCAGACCTGCACAGCCGGCTCGATACCGGCCATGCTGGAGCCTGGGCCAAAGCCAGCGCCAAAGCGCTTCACGATGCTCCAGGCGTCATCTCTGGCGCCATATCGGCATCGCCACGCTGGACAATCCTTCCCTCAGAGCCAGTTCCTGGACCCTGTCGCCCGCACGAAACACCCTGGTGGGACCGGCCTGAGGCTTAAAACTCCATAGACCTCGCCCGCCATCCCGCGGTTCAGCCTTCGAGCTTTCTTGGACACCCGCCTTCCGGGTCAACCCCACCGTCTCGCCTGGCGGGTGTCTAAGAAACCTAAACATCTCGCGCCGCGCGGTGGCTCCCGACGTCGCCTACTTACGACGCGGTGTACCGCCCGGCTCCCACATCGGCGAACCGCCTCATCCGACTGGCGGCGCTCGGCAGGAGGCGGACCTAAGGCGGCTCAAGCGACCAACACTTTCCGGGGCGTCGAAAAATGTCCACGGGGAACATGATCAGCGTTTTCGTTCCGCCGCTTTGTAGAGGGGAAAATACACAAATAATGGGATCCGCTACACAACCGAGTTAAGTGAATGGAAACGAGAATACCGTCGGCTAGCGCCTGACCAGGATCACGAGATCCCGAGAATTGGATCAGGGCGCAATCCGCCGCCTCGATAAACGCTGTTTAACTGTCCCAAGCATTGGCGATGACGGTTGCCTGAAGCCCTGAACCAAATCGGGAAGAAGCTGCCTGTGGGCCGATGTCACGGTCGGTATCGCGTATGGTGGTATCCACCGGTTGAAAGTCGATCTACCGATAGTGCTCGATTGCGCCGTTTCACCTATCTTAATGAGCGAATCCCTCCACGGCAAAGGGCATCCACATTGGCCAAGACGATCGATTCGACCGGCAAGCTTACCGACAAACAGGCGCTGTTCGTTCGCGAATATACGGTGGATTTCAACGCCACCGCAGCCGCGATCAGGGCCGGCTACAGCGCCCCGACGGCCTATTCGATCGGCCAGGAGAACCTGACAAAACCCCACATCGACGCGGCCATAAAAACCCTGCTGACGGAGCGCGCGCGGAAGCTCGACATCACCGGGGAGCGCGTCCTACAGGCGTTGGCCGAGATCGCGTTCGCCAATTTCGCGGACTTCCTCGAAATCACGCCCGACGGCTCCGCCAGCATCAACCTCGCGAAGATTGATTGCGCCAACGCGGGTGGGATCGCGAAGATAACCTGCGACACTATGCGGATCGACGGTCAAGAGGTGGTCCGAACGAGTGTGAAACTGGGAAACAAGTTCGCTGCCTTGGCGACACTGGCCAAACACCTCGGTCTGACCGGAGGCAGGAATGGCGAGCGAGGCGAATTCGCACCCGTGCGATTGGTCCTGGAACCTAGTGGATAGAATCTAACGTTTGGCACCCACCGGGGTCCATCGCCCTGGCCGGGTGAGGGGGCTCGGCCTTGCCGACAAGCGGACCTTCGGAATTTCCGAGTCGGGTGGAAAGTTGCCCGTGGCCTACCGACCAATCAGGGAGGGGCCGATCACAATCAGGCCCAGTACGGATGCGGCAAACATCGCAATCCGCAGGGGTATCGAAGAGATTAGACATGCTTTGTCTTGCCGGGTAACATACAACCCCGTCCCCAACACGCCAAGACAAATTGATTGAACGGCACTCTGGTCTGTCATTTGGCCGAATAAATGCCCAATGACAAGGTGTGCAGAAAAGAAAGCCGACGCGCAACCAAAAATCAGATAATATACCATCGCGTAGGCGTCATATTTTGCCTGCCCGCTGCGTTAAACATCAAGCTTAGCGAGCCGGTGAATTTCCGCAATGGGTCGACTTTCTCCCTTGGGCGCCCGCCCCACTCCGGTCATTGGCGGGAGTCGCGCCGATCAGCCACACAACGGACATCTGGGATTTCCGCACGGGGTCGCAAGCGGATCCCCAGGCACGTTCAGACGCGCCTTTGGCGGACTACTTGCCTCCTCCCCCATTGCCGATCAGATTAGACCAAGGGTCCCTACGAGGCGCCCACGGAGGCAACATGAGAATAATCTTGAGGCTGGCGGCGGCGTTTTTTGTTTGTGCCGTGCTCACGACCACAGCGTCCGCAAATCCGAAGAACGCGCTGGACACCTATGTCGCGAACCAGGACCCGGCGTTCGCGTGGAATGTCGATCATATCATTGCGGGTCCCGGCTATCACGGGGCGGTTCTTACTATGACCTCACAGACTTGGCTGGACGCCTCAAAAGTCGACAAGCCTGTATGGAAGCATTGGCTGACCGTGGTTGTGCCGGACGACGTCAAATTCACCAAAGCCTTCCTCTACATCACCGGTGGAAATAACACCGATCCCGCCCCGGAGACCGTGCCGGCCCGGTTCGCCAAGATGGCGGTTGAAACTCATTCGGTCGTAGCCGAACTCGACGATGTCCCGAACCAACCGCTGCGCTTTGCAGAACAACCGGACCGTCCTCGGGTGGAAGACGAAATCATCGCCTATCAGCAGGCGAAATTTACAAAGGACCACAACCCAATAGACTTAGTGCGGCTGCCAATGGTCAAGAGTGGGACAGCGGCAATGACTGCGGTGCAGCAATACCTTTTGAGCGACGCGGGCGGAAAGCTCAAGGTGGACGGGTTCGTGGTCTCTGGCGGCTCCAAACGCGCCTGGACAACTTGGCTGGTGGGCGCGACAGACCGACGAGTCGTCGCCATCGTGCCGATTGTGATCAATGTCCTCGATGTGGACGCCACCACTCGTCACCATTGGGAAGCGATGGGGTATTTCTCACCGGCGCTAAAGGATTATGTCGAGAACGGCCTGATCCCTGGCGCTATTGGATCGCCTGGCCTGGCGGCGGTCAACCGCATCGAAGATCCCTTGAATTACCGTGATCGTCCCTCAATGCGGATGCCGAAGTTCGTCATCAATGCGGTTGGGGACGAGTATTTCCCGCCGGATAACACCCAATTCGGCTATCATTTACTGCCGCAAACCAAGCGGTTGCGCATGATACCAAATTCTAAACACTCCACTGCCGGCACTGATATCCAGGAAAGCGTCACCGCCTTTTACGACACGGTGTTGAACCAAAGATCAATCCCAGAGTATGCGTGGAACGTCCGCAAGGATGGAGCTATCGTTGTTCGCTCGAAAGTCAGCCCCTCCGAGGTCAAGCTCTGGCAAGCCACAAACCCCAAAGCGCGGGACTTTCGCGTCGACACCATCGGTAAGGCTTTCACGTCTACGACTCTGGCTCGGCGCCAGGACGGAACATGGGTCGGTGAGGTGGGAAAGCCTCCAAGTGGGTGGACGGCCTATTTCGTTGAACTGACCTATCCGAGCGGCGATGCTTATCCCCTAAAATTCACGACCGAAGTTTCAGTAACGCCAAATACGCTTCCCTTTAAGTGGAAAGACGCCCGACCCATCATCGCGCCCGCCCACAACTGACATAGCGGGCGCAGTCAGCCCCTGTCGGCGTGGGTGGAGGTGCGGCCTTGGGGTTTCAAGACGCTATGACACAGAGGGATGTCAGACGGGGATTGGTCCGCCGCCTCCGATCCTAGGTCGGGGTGAGAGGGGTCCGCAACGGGTCGTGAACCGTCGCCGGGTGGCGGCCAGGAACCCGACATTCGAGGCCGCTCGAACTTCGAGGCGGCAAGCCGACCTCCCGAACCGCCGCAGGGGGTGGGGAGCCGTCCTATTCATCTAGCTTTGCGCGCTTTCGGTGAGACCATGAGGGTCGCATTACATGACTCCTATTCCGACGCGGACATGGCGTCGAACACGGCCTCGGGGATCAACATTACCCGCGTGACCTTCCGGGCTGCCAGATCGGCCAGGAAGGAGGCCAAAGGCGCGCGTTTGCCGTCGACGTTGCGAAACACGGTGGAGGCTTCGTCGAAGCGGCCCAGCTGGCGCAGCGTTTCGCCAACCTGGATCCGGTCGGCGCAATCGTCTCGCGCAAGCAGGCCATGGAGCCGTTCGAGGTTCGCTACCCAGGCCGGGTTAGCCGTGGGATCGCCCCTCATCTCGGGCGAGTCCTTTGATGGGCGCGCGGGGTCATTGAGTAGCCGCCAAAGCTCCCGGCGCAACGCCACTTCGAGGCGCGAGGGTGTGTCCAGCGCCAATGCGTCCGCCGCGGCGATAAACACCGCCGCGGATGGCTGTGGCGCCCAGTCCGGCGGCTCCGGAAACTCGGGCCAGGGCTCCCCGGCGAAGATCTCCGTGTCGTATCGGCCCCTAGGCCCTGGCGGTCGCGCAATCGGTGGGTCGCCGCGCAGCACCGCCCATAGAGACCGCCTCGGCCTCGGGGGCGCCGGCGCGTACCCTGGTCTCACCCAGGTCATGCGCGCGACGCGCTCGCACTCGCTGTGTAGGAACACCGTCCCGCATGGGCAGACGCTGACGCCCGACGCCGGCTTGTAGAGCCGGAAGCGAATCCGGCCGTCCGACCATTCCTGGCGGTCGCTGAAGAAAATCGACCCGTACGTCGGCAGCCGATACCGCGCGCCGCACCCCGGGCAGGCAATGATCTCGAAGCCCGTAACCGTCGTCATGATCCGCCCAGGTCCCGTTGGGCGCCACTCTGGACGTTTCTCGTGACGCAGACGAGGGGGGTGCGGTGCCGAGGCCCCGCGCGTTCGACGTGATCATGTCGCGCCCTTTCTTTCGAGGGGAACGACGTTGTCCCCGCCGAAGCCGAACTCGGCGAGGATCACGGCCGAGGCCTTGCATCCGGGCTTTCCGGGCAACGGGCCCCAATCGGTGGCGTTCCAGTAGCGGTTTGACGGGTCGGCGAACGCCTGGACCCGCGATCGCCACGGATCGACGGGCACTCTGGCCGGTTCATCATCGCCGACCGTGGGCGCGAACGCCTCCCACCGGTCATTTTCGATCATGACGTGACAGCCCTTGGCGTACCTGCCGTCATCCTTCGTGGCGTCCTCGCCGGCATAGTAGGCCTTCAGACCTCGCAACACGTCCGCAGGGCTGTGGCCACGCCTGACGGCCGATGAGAGGGCGCGTTCGATATCCTTTCGGCTGGATCGCTCCCGGCCTCGCCGTGGCGTGATTTCCCAAATGGCGTCGACGTCGGCTTTCTGAAAAGCCGGATCCGACCCTTTCTTAAGACCCTCTATAAGACCCTTATCTATATGCGGTGCACCTCCTGCACTTAGGGAGTGCACCACGTGCACCTTGGGTGTGTCTGTCGTGCACCTAGGGATTTCGCCTTGGTGCGTTTCTCGCACTTTGGATTTCGCCTGCCTTGGTGCATCTGGCGCACCTTGGCCAGAGTCGCCGATGAGCAGCCGGATAAGGTCGGCGGCGCGATGGCCCTGGGTGTCCCAACGCCGCTCGCGACCGATCAGGCCAGAGGCTTCGAGCGCGGCGAGGTGTTGGATCACGGCCCGCTTGGATAGCTCCGTGCGTTCCACCAACGTCGCGACGGAAAGGATGCTGGAGGCGTCCGCCGCGCCCGCATTCTCCGCTAGGACCAGCAGCACCACTTTGGCGGCGGCCGACCCAGTGCGCTGATCTCGCGCCCACCGTGATGCCTGCCAACTCATTCGCCGAAGTCCTCAACGTGATCGAACTCGGCGAAATAGTTCTGGCGATCCGTGCCGACAGCGCCGCCGCGAACCTTCGAGGCGATGACATCCATCCGTCGCCGCTCGCTTTCAAGCCGCTGACACCACTGCGCGTGTTCGGGTGATCGTGGGTCCTTCGGCTCTTCGCGTTCGGTGTAGTTAAACGGCCGATAAGGGAACAGAACCGCATTGGCGTCCTGTTCAATCGACCCGCTATCGCGCAGGTCGGCTAGCTGGGGGCGCTTGTCCTCCCGGCCCTCGACAGACCGATTCAACTGCGAAAGCAGCACGACACAGGTTTCAGCCTCGCGCGCGAGGACCTTTAGGCCTCGGGTCAGGTCGCCGAGGATCAAGGCCTCGTTGCGCCCAGCGGTGAAGGGTTTCGCCATCAGCTGGAGGTAGTCGATGAACACCGCCGCGACCGGCTGGCGAGCCTTTGCCGCCCATACACGTCGGCGGATATCGTCAAGTCCGATGGTCGATCGGTCATCGATCCGGAGGTTTTGCGGCATGGTCGCCCGGCGCCCGCGCAGCCGCGCGCGATCGGGGCCACTCAGGGTGCCCCGGAACTCGCTGTAGGGGATAAGGTCATGGTCGAGAAAGGACGCCGCCGACAGCGCGCGCTCGGCGATCTCGCGGGCTTCCATTTCCAGCGAGAAAAATAATATGGCCTTGTCCGGATTTCGTTCGGCGCATCCATAGGCGGCGGCCCGGGCGAGACCACTCTTGCCCATCGACGGACGACCACCGACGACAATAAGCCAACCAGGTCGAAGACCCCGCAACCGTCGGTCGAAGCAACGAAGGCCGGTCATCGCGCCCCGTTCGATTCCATGACGCGCCTCATAATCCAGGGCGTCGAGAAACGCCCCGGCAGCCTCTTCCGCCGTCACCGTGGTGCCATCGCCCGCCGAGGCGGCGCGCTCCAGGGTTTCGAGGTCTTCGCGAATCTCGCAGATCAAGACCGCGGCCGGTCTGCCTGACGTACCTAGTAAGGCTTTCGCTGCCTCGCCGAGCATCCACGCACCGACGCGGCGCGTGAAGGCGTCCATGACGCTCTCGGCGTGCTGGCGGGCCAATTCGGGCGATCCGGCCTTATCCCACAGATCGAAAATGAAATCCGAACCGCCGCAGTCGTTAAACGCCGGGTCGAGCTTCATGCGATCGGCGACGGTGGGGACCTCAGGCGCGCGCCCCGAGCCGACTAGGTCCGCGATAACCGCCCATAGCCGCCCGTGATAGGGCTCGGCGAAATGTTCAAGCCTGATGTGGGCGACCTCCCGGAAACGGGTAGGGTCGACCATGACGCAACCAAGCAAGGCCTGTGCGGATTCGAAGGCGTCCGGGGTCGGTCCGGCGAGTCGCGGGGGGCGAAGGTCCAGAGTGTGGGGTTCGCCAATTGGCGTCTTGTCGCGCACGCCGGCCCCGCGGCCGCCGCTCACTAGGTCAGCCCCAACAGCGACGCCGTGGCGCCGAGAGAATATCGTCGAGCCGCCGCCAACAGCGACGCCCCCCGCCATCGGTGTCGGATTGAGCGGCCGTCAAACAATTCAGAGCGGCCTGTGAAGCCGCCGCGGCTCGCCCCAGGCCCCGCGCCGGATCCGCCTGCGCCATAGCGAACTCTCGTTTGGCGTCGGCGAGATCGCGGGCGCGGCGCCCGGAGACCGCCAGAGGTTCGACGGGCGTCGCGGACAAGTTTGTAGGCCTGTGGCTCGGCGATTGTTGAAAAGGGGTGCGGGGTGCGATAGTCTCTGCGGTGTTCAAGCCAGCCAGCCGAACGACCTCAGAGAGCCCGCCGTTGACCCCGGCGGGCTTTCGTCCTTCTTGGATCATGAGCGTTCACGCCGCCTCGTTGATCTTGGCGGCGATCCAGGCTTGGATGCGGGACTCAACCCAGGCTACGCGGTTGCTGGATAGCCGGATCGGCCGGGGGAACTCACCCCGATCCATGGCCGCGTACAACGAAGCCCGCTTGAGCGCCGTGCGCTCAAGTACCGTGGGCAGCGCTAGCAGGCGTTCTGACTGCTGTAAGTCTTTCATATGATCCTCGCGTCTAGGCCGGTCCAAAGGGGCCAGCTGGATGCGAAGGGACAGCGCGGCCAAATGGGCCGTATAGATAGGCGGGAAAAAATCGCGGCACATCTGCCGGCGCATCTCTCCCGCGCATTTCGCTTTCAACGAGTGAGTTTGTTCCCGCGTTTCAGTCGACGGGCAACGGGATAGCGCGTGAGTTGATCGCGCACCCACTGCCGGGAGAATCCTTTGTTGGCCGCCCAAATTGCGGCTTCTTTGCCCGTCGGCCCCGCTCTCCGGGCGCTAAACAGCTCGTCGGCCCAAAGCTTGAAATCAACGCTAGCAGATGGCGGTGGGGCCTTTCGCTTTGGCGCGCCACCGCCGGGCGGATCGGGGGGGGAAGACACGGCTCCCGGCGTTGGAAATTTTCGGAGAAGTGAATCACTAACAAAATGCACGCGGGCCCAGAAATGCCCAATCTCGGATCGAAGGGCGGGAGCAAAAGCGCAGGTTTGTCCATCAAACTGCTTTGGGCCGGGGCCAAAAACTAGGTCGGACCAATGCGCTAGAGGGATGGGTGAAAAAGGCCCGCTGCCGCGTTCTGACCCAAAGGCCTCCACGGCCCCTTGGCGAAGACTTTCGTAAAGCGCGGCGACGGGCTCCGGCTCCTCAACGTCACCCCCTGCCTTGATCGTCTGCTTGATGTATTCCTGGACTACTCCGACAATTTGGCCGGCATTCCACTCGTCCGTGCTGCGGCGCCACGCAGGCAACGGCTCAACAACTTGGGTCATGTCTCTGAGGCCGATCCACAGCAATGTTTCTGGAAGGCCCCAAAACGGTTCGCGCGGGAGACTCATTGCGAGCAATTCCGCATCGGCCTGATCCTGCGCCTCAGCGACTTCGCGCTTCGTTTTCATGCGGCCGCCCCGCGTAGCACCGAGACATTGCCCTGGGCTGTGGCCGAGCGCGTTACGAATCCCGCCCAGGCGTCCATGAGTTTGCGGCGCTTCTCCAGGGCGTCGCCGCGCCGGTATGCACGCTCGACCTCATTGCCCACCACGTGCGCCAGGGCCGCTTCGGCCAACTCACGGGGGAAGGTCGAGGCCTCGCTCGCCCAGTCTCGGAAGGAAGATCGGAAGCCGTGCGGAGTGATTCCCGGCTTCTCGCCAAGGGCACGGATCAGCAGGGCTCGAAATGCGTTCGTCGATAGTGGTCGATCCTTCATCTTGCCCTTGGCAGGCCCGGGAAACACATGGGCGCCGACGCGATTCTCGGCGGCCCTCTGCAGTATCGTGACCGCGCGGGCCGACAGCGGAACACGGTGTTCGCGGCCGGCCTTCATGCGCGCTGCCGGAACGGTCCAGATCTTCGCGTGCAGGTCGATTTCGCCCCACTGGGCGCCGATGACCTCGCTGGTCCGCGCCGCCGTCAGGATCAGAAACTCCAGAGCGAGGGCCGCCATTGCCTCGCGGTCGCCCAGATCTGCGACGAACTTTGGAGTTTCGACGAAGGGGAGGGCGGCATGGTGGCCGCGAGTCAGCTTCTGGCGCTTGGCCATGAAGTGCTCAAGGTGGCCGCGCCACTGGGCCGGGTTCTCGCCCTGGCGATAGCCTTTGGCCTTGGCCGCGTCCAAGACGCGCTCGATCCGGCCGCGCAGGCGCGAGGCGGTTTCCTGGCGATCCTCGGCAAGGGGCCGCAGCACCGCCAAGACGTCCTCGGTCGTAACCTCGTTGACCTTCTTGTCGCGGATCGCCGCGGCGTGCGTCGTCAGGGTCAGCTTCCAGCCGGCGACGTGCTTTGCGTTGCGGCTTTCCCGCTCGACCACCTCTATGAGATCGTCCGCCATCTTGCCGAACGTGGGGACCTCGGCGGCGGCTTTCTTGGCCTGGATGGGGTTGACACCCTCGGCGAGCAAGGCGCGAGCGTCGGCGGCCTTCTGGCGGGCGCGGGCGAGCGATACCGCCTCTCGCTGGCCTACGGCCTTCATTCCGCCCAAGCCCATTTCCTTGAGCTTGCCCTGCCACCGAAAGAGGAAAAGCCAGCGCTTCGAGCCAGGATTGCCTTCACCGTCGGCGGGATCGACGACAAGATAGAGGCCCGCGCCATCGGCGTGGCGCCCGGGCTTCGATGCGCTCCGGACCGTCGATGGATCGAGCCTTTGCGTTTTGCGCCTAGCCATCTCTACCCCAACTTTTACCCCAACAATTTCTTGGAGTGTATCGGATTGGAGTGGACGCGCCTAGACCTTCCGTGAAAATTTCCCTAGCTAAATCAATTCCCGCTGGTCTATATCGGAGCCGGTTAGACGGGTGGTGGTTCGGTCTGCGTCACCGCCAAATTTATACGATAGATCAAACCTAATTCGAGCCTCGGCCTGGGGGTTTGGGCTCGATGGGGGATGGGCAATGGCCAACCCGATGAACGTTCCGCCGGGAATTTCGGAAAAGGCCGCGAGATCGCCCGCCTTTGCCTTCATCTTCGTCAGCGCCGTAACCAGCGCCATGTCGATCGGTATCATGGTGCCGATCCTGCCCAATCTGCTCAAGCAGTTCACCGGCGGCGACACGGCCGCGGCGGTGGAGTGGAACGTGGTGTTCGCGACCTGCGGTGGCGTGATGAGTTTTCTCGCCGGGCCGGTCCTGGGCATGCTCGCGGACTTGTGGGGCCGGCGGCCGGTCCTGCTGGTCTCGCTGGCTGGCCTGGGCCTCGACTTTCTGTTCATGGCGTTCGCGCCCAGTCTCGCCTGGCTACTCGTCGGCCGGCTGATCAGCGGCGCCACCTCGGGGGTGTTTTCCACCGCCAACGCCTATGTCGCGGACGTGACCGCGCCTGAAGATCGCGCGCGCGCCTTCGGATGGATGGGGGCCGCGTTCAATGTCGGGTTTCTCGCCGGTCCCGCGCTGGGTGGTTTGCTGGGTCAGGTGAATCTCCGCCTGCCGTTCATAGCCGCCGCCGCCCTGACCCTGGCGAACGCGCTCTACGGTTTCCTGATCCTGCCCGAATCCCTGCCACCGGACCGGCGCGCGGACCGATTCAGCCTGGCCAAGGCCAATCCCGTCGGCTCCCTGAGGCTGCTAAGATCGCGGTCCGGTCTGCCAGGGCTCGCTGGCGTGTATTTCCTCAATCAACTGGCTCAGATGGTCTGGCCCAGCGTCTTCGTGCTCTACACCGGCTATCGATACGGATGGACCCCGGGCGTCGTGGGTCTCACGATGATGGGCGGCAGCCTGATGGGCGTGGCGGTTCAGAGCTTCGTGGTCGGACCGGTCATCCGTCACTTTGGCGAGCGCGGGGCCATGCTGATCGGCGCCATGGCAGCGACCGTTTCAATGGCTTGGTATGGCATCGCCCCCACGGGTCTCGCCTATTGGCTGGGAATGCCGATCAGCTGCCTTGCCGGATTGATGATCCCCGGGCTGCAGGGATTGATGACTCAAAAAGTCGGCGCCGATGAACAGGGACAGCTTCAGGGCGCCAATCAGAGCATGGCCGGCCTCGCCTCGGTGATTGGGCCCAGCTTGTTTGGCCTCTCATTCGCCTGGGCGGTGCGGCATCCGGCCATCGGGGTTCCGGGGCTGCCCATGCTACTCGCCGGTACGATCATGGCGGTGTGCTTGATCCTCGGCCTGACGTTCCAAAACCACCCGATCGAGGCTGGGCCGGTTGACGCGGTGCCTTCGTGAGAAAGCGGACGGCGCTCAGTCGAGCGAACCAACGATCGACGCCCGCTGCGACAGCTCGATCCAATTCCCGTCGGGATCGCGCACCATGGAGATGCGCGCCGTGGTTCCCAGAGTGACGGGCGCCATGGCCTCACGCCCGCCCGCCGACAACACCCGGGCGTGTTCCTCGTCGACTTTGAACACCTGGAAGGTGATATAACGCCATCCCCGACCGGCCATCTGGGCGTCACCGTCGGCGTCGCTCGATTCATTGATGAAAATCAGGCTCTCGCCGGCCCGAAACGTTGCGCCGCCCGCGGCGCCTGGTTGCTCCGGCAGACCAAGGGCGTCGCGATAGAAGGCACGGTGCGCCGCCAGATCACGCACGGCCAGACGCACGGCGATCTGTTTGATCCCGTCCTCACCAACGGGAACCAGACGCACCTGGTTGCCATCTGGGTCCACAAGTTCGCGCGGCGTTAGAAGTCCCACCCGCGCGATGACCAGTTTGCGGTAGCCACTAGGTGGGTTGTCCGGAAGGGTGTCCGCCCGGTGATTGATCTTCACCACCGAGCCGTTGGCGTCGTGCCGATATTGGTCCTGGCCCCGGCGGATCGGCAGCAGATGGTCGAACACAACCCCGGCCTCGTCGCGCCAGAACGACAGCATCGGCTCAAGGTTGTTGGTCGCGAGACCGATGTCGATTCGGGTCTTGGCTAGGTCCATGGTCTTTGACGCCTTTCATTTTACTGACCGTCGCGGCTAAAACGGGGCTCGAGCCGAATCAGACGGCGAGCGAGGATACACACGTCATGAAAGCGGCAGTCTATTATGAGAACGGTGAACCTGGCGTCCTGAAATACGAGGACGTCGCGGACCCAAAGTGTCACCCGAGGGGCATCATTATCAAGGTCGAGGCCGTCAGCATTGAAGGCGGCGATACACTGAACCGCTGGCGCGGCGCCCTGGCCACCCGCCCCCACATTGTAGGCTACCAGGCTGCGGGAGAGATCATCGAGATTGGCGCCGAGGTCACCACGCTGAAGGTCGGCCAGAAGGTGGCGACTACCGGGGCGGATGGCTCTCATGCCGAGCTGCGGGGGGTTGCGGCCCGCACGGCGTGGCCGATCCCCGACGGCTTTGATTCGAAGCTTGCGTCGGTGATTCCGGTGGCGTTCGGGACGGCGGACGACTGCCTGTTCGAATTCGGCCGGCTGAAGGCGGGGGAGACGGTTCTGGTTCAGGCCGGGGCCAGCGGCGTTGGCCTCGCGGCGATTCAGCTGGCCAAGCGAGCCGGCGCCACGGTGCTCGCCACCGCCTCCAGCGACGAGAGGCTAGAGCGGCTGAAGCAGTACGGTATGGATCACGGCATCAACTACAAGACCAGCGACGTCGTACAGAGCGTAATGCGCCTCACCAACAACAAGGGGGTCAATCTGGTCGTGGATTCCGTCGGTGGATCGACTTTGCAAGGTTCGATCCTGTCCCTGGCCTATCGTGGCCGGGTGTCTATGGTCGGTGCAGCGGGGCGCGAGCCGATGCAGGTGGATGTCTCCTCCCTGATGGGGGGTAACCGGTCGCTTTCGGGCGTATTCCTGGGCGCCGAGATCGCCACCGACCGCGCCCATGACAATATCCAGCGCCTGATCGACGAGGCCGCGCGTGGCGAGTTCCAGGTGGTGATCGACCGAACCTTCCCATTGTCGCAAGCCGCCGAAGCCCACGCCTATATCGAGAGCCGTCAGGCGGTGGGCCGGGTGCTGCTTATCCCGTAAGGGGCGCCTCCCCCCATTGACATGGTCAATGGCAGGGTCACGCGGGCGCTGAGGCCGCCCTGACCGCGGTTGAGCAGCACGACATCGCCGCCGTGACTGCGCGCTACGGCCCTGACAACGGCAAGGCCCAGGCCAATTCCTCCCGTTTGCCGGCTTCGTGAGGTTTCAAGACGGTGAAAGGGTTCGAATACGCGTTCGGTCTCTGAATCCGGGATTCCCGGGCCGTCATCGTCGATCTCGATGACGGCCATGTCGCGCTCGCTGAACACCCTGGCGCGAGCCGAGACGCCATATTTCAGGGCATTGTCCACAAGATTCGCGACCAGGCGTTTCAGGGCGACGGGGTCTCCGTCCACGATGACCCGATCGGCGCGCTCGACTGCGGCGTGGGCGCCCGTGAGGGCGGCGTCGTCCATCACGGTCTCGACCAGCGAGGCCAATTCAAGCTTGCGGCGATCCCGCGTCGTGGCGGCGTCATGGACGAAGCTCAGGGTCGACGCCACCATCGCCTCCATCTGATCGATGTCGGCTTCC
Source organism: Caulobacteraceae bacterium (assembly GCA_043784385.1). GTDB lineage: Bacteria > Pseudomonadota > Alphaproteobacteria > Caulobacterales > Caulobacteraceae > Acaudatibacter. Next base: position 14,634 of record JAYVYH010000034.1, read on the forward strand.
AGCTTGGAGCGAAGAGGTTCCGGTACGGCGTCGATCCTGAACCGGAGGCGGGTGAGGGGGGTGCGCAGATCGTGCGCGATGGCGCCGATCATGCTTGTCCGGTCGTCCACATACAGCCTGAGCCGCTGCTGCATCTGATTGAAGGCGCCTACCGCCGAAGCCACCTCGGCGGACCCCGTGATATCAAGCGGTGTCGCGCCGGGATCCCGGCCCAGGCGCTCCGCGCCGGCCGCCAGGGCGCTGATCGGAGCGGCGAGTCGGCGGGAAAAAGCCCAGGCCAGCGGCGAAACAGCGAGGGCAGCCAGGGCCGTCACCAGCAGCAGACGCTCCTGCCAGGGATCTATACCAAGCGGAGCTCGGGGCTGGACTATCACCCACTGCCCGTCCTTTTGACGAATCGCGACCTTGAATTGTCCAAACAATAGGAGTTCCGGACTGGTGGTCTCGCCAGGAGGCCGAAGCGAGCCCCGCCGGCCGCCGAAAGCGACGATCCTTGGCCCGTGCTGATCGACGATTACATCCTCGGGGCCGACCCCGACGGCCTTGGCCACGGCGTCGCGGAACATCAGCCTATGCCGCCCAAGTGTTTCGTAGGCGGGCGGATCCGCGTCTCGCCGCGTAGTCAGCGGCGGTCCCTTGGGGCTATGGGTATCCGAAGCGCCGAAACGCACCGTCTGAGCAACGTCACCGACTGTGTAAACGTTGGGAACCGGCGGTGGCAGGCTGAAAATAACGACCATCGCCGCCGTCTGCGCGATGATAAGGGTCGCGATTACCAAGCCCAAAGTTTGGACGAACAGCGGCAGCGCGAAGCGTCGCTTCATTGGCTATGAGTGACTTTCACCGTGAAGATATATCCTTCGCTTCTGACTGTGCGGATCAGTTCACCGGACCCGCCACTATCCTCCAACTTTCGCCTGAGCCGGCTAATCTGCACGTCGATGGCGCGGTCGAAGGCGTCCGACTGCGGGCCGCGCGCGTATTCAAGCAACTGATCACGAGTCAGGACGCGCTGCGGACGCTCAACGAAGGCCCTCAAAAGCGAAAACTCACCACTGGACAGGTTCACCACGACGCCTTGCGGCGAGCGCAATTCATGCCGGACCAGATCGAGCCGCCAGCCAACGAATTCACACGCCGCCCCGATAGATTCCTCGACTGACCGGGGTTCGCGGCGACGCCGCAGAACCGCGCGAATGCGTGCGAGCAACTCGCGCGGATTGCAGGGCTTGGCCAGATAGTCGTCCGCGCCGAGTTCCAGGCCGACAATGCGGTCGGTCTCCTCGCCCATGGCGCTCAACATGATTACCGCCGGGCCGTCCGGCCGGGACAACCGGCGACAGATCGCCAGGCCATCCTCGCCGGGCAGCATCAGGTCGAGAACTACTAGGTCGGGCCGCTTTCGCGCCATCGACCGTTCCATCTCCCGTCCGTCAGCGGCTGTGTCGACGCCGAACCCATGCCGGGTCAGAAACTCCGAGATCACATCGCGGAT
>JAYVYH010000035.1:0-8193 GCA_043784385.1 Caulobacteraceae bacterium
CCGACCTGCTTTATGGACGCGCGACACAGGCCAGCCGCAACGGCGGCTATTTTCCGGCACCGGATGGTTCAACTCCCCTGCCCCGCGCCACGGATCTGCATGTGGACGAAATCAACGGTGTCTATGATCGCTGCGTTTTCGCTGGCCAGTATGTCCAACTCGACTGGAAGGCGGGATCGCGCTGGGACTTCAATGGCGGGCTCCGGATGAACGAGACCTTTGAACACAAGCGCTCGAATCACATCGACGGGTTCGACTTCAGCGCCGACACTTTCGACAATCGCATGCGGAGCGTCACGCGCCTGTCGGGGATGGTTGGCGTCAGCAACCTCGCCTGGACCGCCGGCCGTAACGAACTGGTGGTCTACGCCAACTATCGCGACACCTTGAAACCCGCGGCGGTGGACTTCGGGCCAGACAATACGCCAGACATCCTCAGGCCCGAGACCGCGCGCAGCTACGAAGCCGGGATCAAGGGCCGGCTGGCCGACGGCCGCCTGGACTATCAGGCCGGTTTTTTTCTTCTGCGCTTCAGCAATCTGGTGGTGGCGACGACCGACGCCAATGGCGAAGCGATCTTCGAGAACGCCGGCGCGGAACGTCTCAAGGGTGTCGAGATCGAGGGCCGGTGGCGGGTAGCTCCGGGCGTGAGCCTCAACGGCGCCGGGAGCTGGCACGACGCGGTATTTACCCACTACGCGAGCAACCAAGGCGATGTTTCTGGCAATCGGCTGACGCTGTCACCGCATTGGCTGGGATCATTGGGCCTGATCTATGCGCCGCCTTCAGGCCTGTTCGGCTCGGTCGATGTGACCTATGTCGGCAACCGGTTCCTCGACTTGGAAAACACCGCGCTCGCCGGGGCCTACGCCACGGTTGACGCTACGGTCGGTTATCGCTGGCGGCGCTACTCCCTGTCGGTGAATGGCTCAAATCTCTCCGACCAGCGACCGCCGGTTACGGCCAGCGAATTCGGCGACCAGTCGTACTATCGCCTGGCGGGACGAAAGGTGTTCGTGGACCTCACGGCCCAGTTTTGAGGCTCAGGCCTCGTTACCGGCAGAACCGCGTTTAAAATTCGCGGCGTTCTGTAACCTTGCCTGGCGACGCCGCGAAGTTGGGGGTGTCGCCGGCTATCAAGAGGTGTAGCCGCTGGGCGTTCGCGTGAGTCTATGCGCACTATCGACGAGTCGCCGACAGGAGCACCCATGAGCCTTGAACTCAGCCATCCGGAAGGCGCCGAGGCGGATTCAGCGATCGCAGCACAAGCGCCCCCGCCGTCCCGGCCGCGCGAGGTGATCTATCGCCATACGTTCCTGGTCCGCCTCACACACTGGCTCAACGCCCTGGCGATCGTGGTCATGATCGGTAGCGGGTTGAACATTTTCAACGCCCACCCCCACCTCTATTGGGGACAGAAAGGCAGCGAACTCGACCGGCCGTTCCTGTCCATCGGCCACGTCCTGGCCACCACCGGCGAGCGAGGCGTCACCACCATCGGGAGCCTGAAATTCGACACCACCGGATTCCTGGGCGTGTCGAAATTCAACGGTCAGGAACTCCATAAGGCGTGGCCGTCCTGGCTGACGATCCCGAGTTCTCAGGATCTGGCGGACGCGCGTCACTGGCATTTCCTATTTGCCTGGGTGCTGGCCGCGAACGGCCTCGTCTACCTGCTCTGGAGTCTGTTAATCCGGCACGTGGGGCGCGACCTCATACCGACCGTCGGCGATCTCAAAAGCATTCCCCGCTCGGTGCTCAATCATATCCAACTGAAGCACCCCACCGGCGAAGCGGCCAAGCGATACAATGTGCTGCAACGGCTGGCCTATCTGGGCGTGATCACGCTGATCGGCCTGATGGTCCTGACCGGCCTGACCATGTCGCCAGGGTTCAACGCCTTCGCGCCATGGCTTCTGGACCTGTTCGGCGGGCGCCAATCGGCCAGGTCGCTGCACTTCATCTGCGCCTCGGGTGTCGTGGCCTTCATCGTCGTCCATCTGGTCGAGGTGTTGCTGGCCGGACCCATCAATGAGGTCGGATCGATGATCACCGGACGGTATGTCGTCCCCCAAGACCACAAATAGGGCTAGCGCCAACCATGCCCCTCCTCACCCGTCGAAACGCCCTGATCGCCGGAATCGGCGGCTCGGGTCTCGTGCTGTCCGGCTGCGCCAAAGTCACATTCGCGGACAGCCTTACCGACAGCGCGGGATTCCAACACGTTCTGGCCCAGGCCGAAAGCTGGACCCTCGCCAGCCAGCGCTTCCTGCTTTCTGGCGGAGCCATGGCGAGGGAATATGCCGTGTCGGACATTTCACCGAGGTTCAAGGCCAATGGCACGCTCTACCCGACGGGCGAGGACTACGAAGACGCGGTGAACGAAGACTTCGTCAACTGGCGCCTGACCGTTGACGGTATGGTCAAACGGCCAGTCTCCCTGTCGGTCGCGGAGCTACGCAAACTGCCATCTAGAACGCAGATCACCCGGCACGACTGTGTGGAAGGCTGGAGCGCCATCGCCCAGTGGACTGGGGTGCCGGTCGGCCTGTTGCTGAAGACCGCAGGAGTGTTGCCTCAGGCGAAATATGTGGTCTTCCACTGCGCCGACAATCTGGATGGGGAACCGGAAAAGGGCGGCATGCAGGCGGCGGGACAGTACTACGAAAGTCTCGCCCTGGTGGATGCGCTTCACACCCAGACTCTCATCGCCTACGCTCAGAACGGGAAACCGCTGGATGTGGCCCATGGCGCGCCGCTTCGGCTCCGGGTTGAGCGCCAGCTCGGCTACAAGCATGCGAAATATGTCCAGCGCATCGAGCTCACCGACCGGCTTTCGGGCTTCTACGGCGGCAAGGGCGGCTATTGGGAAGATCGCGGCTACGAGTGGTACGCGGGAATTTGACGGCGATCATGCCTTCAACCGCGACAAACGCTCCGCCGCCGCCATCGTCGATTGATAACCGGCTGTAACGGCAGGCTCGTAGGCGTCCCAATCCTGGAGTTTTACGTCCTCCACGTCGGGGATAATGTCTTCGATCCTCGGGTGGCGAGCACCCGCCATCGCGGTGGCGCTGGGCAAGGTCGCTGAGCGAATCAGGACCGAGACAATCGGCGGCCCCTTGCGCCAGGCGCCCGAGGTCAGCCAGCGCCACCCCGAAGGCCGTAGCAGAAGATCATCCGGCTTCAGGCCTTCGGAAACCGCCACGTCCACGGCGATGGTGACGCCGTCATGCTGTTCGCGGACCACATCCGTGGGAAGATTGCGCACAAGGGCGCCATCCACCAGCACGTGACCGTCTTCTACGACCGGTGGAAGAACGCCGGGGAGGGACAGAGACGCCCGTATGGCTCGGCGCAGCAGGCCTTGTCGATGAAAGTGCGGACCTCCGCTGGTCAGGTCGGTGGAAACGCAGGTGAACGGTCGCCACAGATCACTGATGTGCATATCCCCGAAATGGATTTCCAGACGGCGGTCCACCCTCCGCCCTCGCGTCATGGCAAGCAGGGGAAAAGCTATGTCTGACAGCGGGCTGGAGGTTACGAAGGCTTCGCGGATTCTCCAGTCCAGCTCCTCGTAGCCCCACCCCATGGCCAGGCCGGCGGCGATTACCGCCCCCATCGATGTTCCAGCGACGAAATCGACAGGCACGCCCAGTTCGGCCAGGGCGCGGGCGACACCCACATGAGCGTAGGCCCTGGCGCCGCCGCCGGAAAGCGCCAGGCCGACCGATCGGCCGGTGTAGATTCTTGCCAGCCGCGCCACGTCGGCGGCGTCATTCTGGCGAATCTGGAAAAGCCGCGAGGCGGGCGCGGCGGATAGCCATCGATCTGACTCTTGGGGCCAAAGGGCGTCGCTGGGCTGCACCAAAATAAAATCCAGCAGGCGATGGTGTTGGATGGCGGTCGCCGCGAACGTGAAGGGTCCGTTCGGCAAAGGCGTCGCCGCGCCGCCCACCAGGATCAACCTGTCGATCTGACGTCCGCAAAACGCCGTAAACTGACGGTCTCGCCGCTCGGCCGCCATCAGCACATAGTCATTGTCCTCCTCCAGGGCGGAAAGGCCGGCGGGCGAAGTCCCGCCGTGCTCCGCGCCCAAAACGGCCACCTTGAAACCCAGGACTCGAATGGCCAGCGCCAATTGCTCCACGAGAACCCGCAGGGCGACACTGTCGCAAACCGCCACAAAACCCAGGATCGAACTCTTACGCCGATCGGCGGGCTCGGCCGCTCCCATCGGGGTCAGCGCCGCGCGGGCCACTTCCGCCAGGATGGCCGGATTATCGCGCATCAAGGCGACGGCTCGCCCGGCGGGAATGGCTATCAGCTCGGAGTCGCGCAAGGCGCTGAGGGTCGTGGCATAGGCCGCGTCGGCGAGCATCTGAGCGCCGCCGATCAAAGCGCCCGGTCGATGAATCGCCACCATACGGCCGCCACCGGCCTCGATGGGCTCCACCTCGGCGATTCGCCCCGCGACCAGACGATAGAGAGCGTCAGGGCGCTCTCCCGCCTTGACCAGGGTGACGCCGCCAGCCAACGCCAATGTCGCCCCATCGACCTCAAAAGCTTCGGTCAAGGAACTCGACGGCATGATGTTTCCAGCAGTCCAGGCGAAGGGCGGAAGGCGACCGCCATCATTCCATCAATGCGCCGGCTAGACCATGCCGCCGCTGCGTGACGGGAGTTACCCTATACGCGGGCGGCGCGGACACGCCGACGAGAATGGTAGCGAGAACGATCGAGCGGATAATGGGTAGGTTTCATAGGCGAGGCGGGCTGGATGACAGGCTATCCGCATCGCCGCGCCTAAAGGTTACGTAGCGGCGAGCCTTGGCTCTAGCCTTTGGCGCCGCCCTCCCCTACCTTAATGTTCATGCCTCGTTCCGCTCCTACGCCCGGCGTCTCCGATATCTCGACCGCCTTTGTCCATGATGCCGGCGCCATGCCGATGCTTTGGACGCCGCACCGACCGGCGCGACCGGAAAAGAGCGACGGCGGACGGCGGTTCGAGGTGGTCAGCGACTATGAGCCGGCCGGCGATCAGCCCGCCGCCATCGCCGAGCTTGTCGCAGGCATCAATAGCCGCGAACGCGATCAGGTGCTGCTGGGCGTTACCGGCTCGGGCAAGACCTTCACCATGGCCAAGGTCATCGAAGCCACCCAGCGTCCGGCTTTGATCCTGGCCCACAACAAGACGCTGGCGGCCCAGCTCTACAGCGAATTCAAGAGCTTCTTCCCCAGCAACGCGGTCGAGTATTTCGTCTCATACTACGACTACTATCAGCCCGAGGCCTATGTCGCCCGGACCGACACCTATATCGAGAAGGACTCGTCGCGGAACGAACAGATCGACCGCATGCGCCACTCGGCCACCCGAGCCATACTGGAGCGCGACGATGTGATCGTCGTCGCGTCGGTGTCATGCATCTACGGCATCGGCTCGGTGGAGACCTATACGGCCATGACCTTCACGGTCAGCGTCGGCGACACCATCGACGAGAAACGGCTGATGGGCGATCTTGTCGCCCAGCAATATAAGCGCAACGACTCCGCGTTCGAGCGCGGAACGTTCCGCCGTCGCGGCGACACCATCGAAATCTTTCCCGCCCACTATGAGGATCGCGCTTGGCGAATAATGATGTTCGGCGATCAGGTCGAGGCGATCGCCGAGTTCGACCCTCTGACCGGCCGCAAGACCGCCGACCTGCCCACCGTCAAGATCTACGCCAACAGCCATTATGTGACGCCCCGCCCCACGCTCCGCCAAGCGGTCAATTCGATCAAGGACGAGCTGAAAGTCCGCCTCGACTGGCTGATCGCCAATGGCAAGCTGCTTGAGGCCCAGCGGCTGGAACAGCGCACCACCTTCGACATCGAGATGATCGAGGCCACCGGCAGCTGCGCCGGCATCGAAAACTATTCGCGCTACCTGACCGGTCGCCGCCCGGGCGAGCCACCGCCGACCTTCTTCGAGTATATTCCCGACAACGCCCTGCTGTTCGTCGATGAAAGCCACCAGACGATCCCGCAGATCGGGGCGATGTACAAAGGTGACTTCAGCCGTAAGTTCAACCTGGCCGAATACGGCTTTCGCCTGCCCTCCTGCCTCGACAACCGTCCGCTGAAGTTCGAGGAATGGGAGGCGATGCGGCCCGACAGTCTGTTCGTCTCCGCCACCCCGGCCAAGTGGGAGCTGGAAAAGGCCGGCGGCGTGTTCGTCGAACAGGTGATCCGCCCCACCGGTCTGATCGACCCACCGGTAGAGGTGCGCCCGGTATCGAAGGGCGGCTTCTCGCAGGTGGACGACACCATCGCCGAATGTCGGGACTTCGCCAAGCGAGGCTACCGCAGCTTGGTCACGGTTCTGACTAAGAAGATGGCCGAGGACCTCAGTGAATATATGCACGAGCAGGGCCTGCGCGTCCGCTACATGCACAGTGATATCGACACCTTGGAACGCATTGAGATCATCCGAGACCTGCGCCTTGGCGCGTTCGACGTGCTGGTGGGGATCAACCTGTTGCGGGAGGGGCTCGACATCCCCGAATGCGGCCTAGTGGCGATCCTCGACGCCGACAAGGAGGGGTTCCTGCGCTCGGAGACCTCGCTGATCCAGACCATCGGCCGGGCGGCGCGCAACATCGACGGTAAGGTGATCCTCTACGCCGACACCATCACCGGCTCGATGGAGCGGGCGATGAGCGAGACGAGTCGCCGCCGCGAGAAACAGACCGTCTTCAACATCGAGAACGGGATCACGCCGGAGAGCATCAAGAGCCAGATCAAGGACATCCTCGCCAGCCCCTATGAGCGCGCCGACCGGGTCAACGTGGACGTCGGCGTGGCCGAGGACTCCAAGCCGTTCCTCGGCTCCAACTTCCAGGCCACCCTGCGCGACCTGGAATCCAAGATGCGCGCCGCCGCCGGCAATCTGGAGTTCGAGGAAGCCGCCCGGGTGCGCGACGAGATCAAGCGCCTGAAACTGCTGGACCTGGAGTTTGCCAACGACGCGCTCACCCCGGCCGGAGAGACCGTGGACAAGACGGCGGTGACCAAGGCCAAGGCAGACGCGAGGGCCGAGGCGGCGGCGCGGTTCAGGAAGGGGGGGAAGCGGTAAACGTGTCAACCCAAGAGGTCATTCCACGCGAAGTCCACCGTTAATCACCGTAGATACGGTCCAGCTGCCACATTGACTGCACCCCATTCAGGCTGGCGGCGCCACGCATACCGCGGGGAGATTGGTGGGCGATAGCGGGGAGGCTCACCGGAGGCCCTGGGAGGTTTAGGGGAGATCGCGGGGCGTTTGTTGGAGGCCGCGGGGCGATTCGAGGGCGCTTTAACGCGGCCGTAGCGCGGTCGACATCGCCCCAATTCTCACAAACTATTGAATTGTTGTATTTTATATCGATCGATTTCAACGCTGAACGCCATCGAAGGTGCTGCTCCCGCCCCCTCCGCCGGAAACTGCTCGGGAGGCGTTCGCGTAAGGGCGCCGATCAATCGTGACACCTGCTTCACAATGAGAAGGATCGACTATTATTTGCATAATGCAATACTCCTCTCGGTATTGTCAAGGGAATTGTGCGCCGTAGCCGCAAGAAACACACTGTCTTCAACCTCGAGAACGGCATCACGCTCGAGGGCGCCAAGCGTCAGATCAAGGACATCCTCGCCAGCCCCTTTGAGCACGCCGACCGGTTCACCGGCGATGTCGGCGCGGTCGAAGACTACAAGCCGTTCCTGGGTTCCAACTTCCAGGCCACCCTGCGCGACCCGGAAGCCAAGATGCGCGCCGCTGCGGAATTGAATTTTGAGATGATACGAAGTCCTTCAGCGGCTTCGTGTTCCCAGTCTGCCTCCCCCACAGCGCTAACGCGCTGCCAAAATGGCCCTTGGCAATCATTGAAACCGTTCAAAACAATAGATTCTGGAAATGTTCAGATACTGACGGATGACAGTCAGTTGCCGGAATGTTGCCCATCAGTTGCCAAACACGGCCAATTTGTCGCCACGACGCGGCAATCTTGGCGCTGGACAGTTATCGGGGCGCTGCTGGAAATTGCCATTTCGCAAACCACCCACATGGCCCGAATCCACCCCTCCGAAACGGCTTGGAGGCCCGTCGGTCCGCCCCCGCCGCGCCTCGGCCGCAGGTCGGATCCCGTGGCGCATCCCTTCGGCCGCTCGCGCGTT
>JAYVYH010000036.1:0-3974 GCA_043784385.1 Caulobacteraceae bacterium
AACAGATAAATTCGCTCGCCGTCCGGCAGCGCGGTCAGTTTGTCGACCATCTGGCTGACGGTCTGGCTGACGATCGGCAAGCCCGTGGCCGGGGAGTAGGGGATGCCGACCCGCGCCCACAGCAGGCGCATATAGTCGTGGATCTCGGTGACGGTGCCGACGGTCGAGCGCGGGTTACGGCTGGTGGTCTTCTGTTCGATCGAGATGGCCGGCGACAGGCCCTCGATCAGATCGACATCGGGCTTGCTCATCAGCTCCAGGAATTGGCGCGCATAGGCCGACAGGCTTTCGACATAGCGCCTCTGGCCCTCGGCGTAGATGGTGTCGAAAGCCAGGCTGCTCTTACCCGAGCCGGACAGACCGGTGATCACCACCAGTTCGTCGCGCGGAATGTCGACGCTGACGTTCTTCAGATTATGTTCGCGGGCGCCGCGCACGCGAATGAAGCGGGATTGTTCGTGCATGGGGCCAGCTCAAACTTTTCGCCGCGCCGCGCGCGGATCAAGGCTGTTTACTTAGTAGAATGAGTCGCGTTTACGACAAGAACAAATCACGAACACGCGATATCCGGGCTTCCACTGCCGCCCTGGCGTGCGCCGCAGGTCTCGCAGATCAGGGCCTGCCCCTTGCGGACCAGCGCCAGATCGCCGCAGGCCGGACACACATCGGCGATCAACCCGGATCCACCGGTTCCGCCCAGGCGGGCGGGGGTGGGCAGAAACACCAGGTTGTCCGGCGTCGCGCCGCGCGAGAAACCCTTGGAAATGAACCGGGCCGCCGGCTGCGGCTCGTCCGCCGCCCCGCGCCCGAGACCGTCGGCGTTAAGTTCTCCCGGATCCAGATTGGCCAGGTCCTGCCGGTCGAGATAGGAGACGCCCAGCTCTCGGAACACATAGTCGAGGATAGAGGTGGCCGAGCGGATCGAGTCGTTGCCGGTCACCGGGCCGGCGGGGTCGAAGCGGGTGAACACGAAGGCGTCGACGAACTCATCCAGCGGCACGCCGTACTGCAGCCCGATGGAGATCGCGATGGCGAAATTGTTCATCAGGGAGCGGAAGGCCGCGCCTTCCTTGTGCATGTCGATGAAGATCTCGCCCAGTTCGCCGTCGTCATATTCGCCAGTGTGCAGATAGACCTTGTGACCGCCGATGCTGGCTTTCTGGATATAGCCCTTGCGCCGGTCGGGCAGGCGCTGGCGGCTTCGGTTGACCTCGACGATCCGCTCGATGATGCGCTCCCGAGGCGGCGGTGCGGTGGCGGGCGATTCGGCCATCGCCAGCTCAGGCAGGTCGAGGCGAAAGGCCTCGCGCGGGCCGGCCCGCGTGATGGCCAGAGCGCGAAGGCCCGCTCGGGCAGCCGCTGTCTGGACCTCGACCACGGCTTCGGGAAGGTCATTGAAGGCCATGCCCGCCGCCAGGATCAGGGGCGTGCAAGTGAAAGCTTGCATGGCCAGCGTCATCGCGATCCGATCGGCGAGACCAACGTCGAGCGGCCCTCGGAATATGGCGCGGGCTTGGTCGTTGAGGAACGGCGCGGTCGAGAGGTCTCCCGCGCCCATCACCCACGCCTCCGCGGTGGAAATTCGCGCTTCAGTGAAACCCGCCATGGCCAGGGTGTCAAAGCCCGGCGCGACCGCCGCTTCGGCCGACGCACCGAGTACGTCGCAGACGAATCCCACCCCGACCACGGCCGGCGCGAACGCCGCGCGAAGATCAACCGCGTCGATCAGGGCGGCTTCCACCGCCGCGATCTCGTGGTCGGTGAAGCCTCGCGCACCCAGGGCGGGCGGATCCAGGCCCGGCGCTTCGGCCAAGGTTCGATGGCCGGTCACATGCCGCCGGGCGATATCGGGCTGCACACCCAGAACTGCCAGCCCGTCGAGAGCGAAAGAGTTGATCGAGGGTAGCGCCGCGCCATCGGCGGTCTCCGACGCACACAACGGTCCATTCCACGGGTTTGCGCCCAGAGCCAGGCTTCCCAACCTGAGGGCCAGCTCCCCATCGGTGGCCGGTCCGCCGGTCACCAGCGCGTTGCGCATGCCGGTCGCCGTGGCGTCCGCTAGGGCGGCGTCCATCAGCGCGAGAGCCAACTCGGTCGCCGGGCTGGAGGGCAGGCGCCGCGTCGCCTCCATTCGCGTGGCCAGCTCGGCGAGGCGTTGGTGTCGGTTGCTGTCAAAGCGCGGATACGCGCCTACCCGGCCAGCGATCTCGGCGGAGGCGGAAAGCGCGGCGGCGGTGGCCAGCGCCTGAAACGCGGCGGCGCGTTCACACCCATCCGGCGCGCCGTAAGTCAGGCCCTCGGCTACCAGCCGCTCGGCCACGCCCGCCAGGACGATCGACAGCGGCCGATGATCGCGGCGAAGATGAGCCTGTTCGACGCCGGCGGAAAAACCGGCCGAGACTTCGATGTCTAGGGCGATGACCATCAGGCGCACGACAGCCGCCAGGTCTTCAGGGGTCTCGAGGGCGGCCACGTTGATGGCCGCCGATGGCGCGGCGTCCGCCCGCTTCAGGGCCAGGGCGTCGCTCTCGGAAAAGGCCAGGGTGACATCCGCGCCGCACCAACTCGCGACAGCCGCGCGCCGGGCGGCGGGGCCGGCGTCAATCAACTCGGCGCGTCCGGCCCAGGCGATCGTGTTCGCCGCGAGCGATACCATGGTCTCGCCCGACCGGCCCAGGGCGACGGCGTCGGCGATTTCGTGGTCCGTGGCGCCCAGGTCCCGGGCCGCCAGGGCAACTCTCCGCAGGGCGTGGTTCTGAGCGGGATCGGCGCAGGCCGAGGGATCGCCCTGGCACCGCCGAACCGAGTCGCTCACAGCCTCGAGATGCGGGGCCAGCCGGTCCCTTGGATCGGTGACGCTGAAGATCTGGCGGTCCAGGCTTTGCGGCGCGGTCATCGGGAACAAGGCCGGATCTTGCGCCAGGGGGTGCAGCCTGGCCCCGAAGGCCAGGGAGGGGCCGGGGGCCACGAGGTCGGCCGACAACAGGGCGAGGATAGTGTCTGCAAAGACCTTGGCGTCCTTCGCCGTATCGAAAACGCTTAGCGTCAACCCCCAGGCAGCCAGACGCTGGACGTAACGATCCGGCCCGCCGTCCAGAAAGCCACGAGAAACGCTATCGCCAAGCAGGTCGGCTGGGAGATCGCCGATCGGAAAGTCGGTGGGCAGACTGTCGGCCCAATCAAGCCAGGCCTCCACCTGGGCCGAGGGCCAGGAGATGGGCGCCAACACCCGCACCTCGCCGCCGGGCCGCTCGATCGCGCGCCACTCGGCGGCCAGGGCTGGCCAATGTCCGGGCGAAGGGGTTTCGACGCGCATGGGGCTCCTCTCCCAAAGCTCAGCGATGCTAGGCCGAGCGCTATGGTCGTGCAATAGATCTGGGGGACGACGCGGACTTACCCACAAGATGTGGGTCTTCGGCCATACTGTCCTGCGTCTCCGTCCGACTGGACGCGCGAGGCTGCGGCGCCTATAACCCCAAGGGCGAGCGCGCCGAACTGCCGCGCGAAAGACCGGTCCGGTAACGACGTGCTCAGAGCGATTTTCACCTGGTGGAACGGCGCCACGATCGGCGCGCGGTGGCAGATCGGCCGCGGCAGCCAGTTCGTCGGCGCCGACGAGAGCGGCAACAAATATTACGAAACCATCGACAAGCGGTTCGACTACGACGGCCATAACCGCCGGTTCGTGATCTATAAGGGCTATGCCGACGCCTCCAAGGTGTCGCCCGACTGGCACGGCTGGCTGCATCACACCTTCGCCGAGCCGCCAACCCGTGAACCGCTGAAACGCCGTGCCTGGGAAATCGATCACAAGCCCAACCTTACCGGAACCAAGTGGGCTTGGCGGCCGAAAGGATCGATCACAAACGGCGGCCAGAGGGCCGAGGCGTCTGGCGACTACGAACCATGGACGCCCGAATAGTCCGCGCGGCCTGTGTCTCCACGCTCGCCATCGGCGCCTGCCTGATTGTGGC
>JAYVYH010000037.1:0-6108 GCA_043784385.1 Caulobacteraceae bacterium
CTTGGCGGGGCTTTCAGTGGGCTGATGCGGCATGGGTGATCAAAGCCTTGTAAGTGATACGCTTACCGGAGACCGAGCCTAGCACCTTCATGAACCGTCCGCCGTCGTTATCCTTGCGCTCGTTGAAGCGGAACACCTGTTCCTCAACGTAGCGTTGAAGGTGGAAGGGCTCGACGGAAACGTAGGTTCCCTTGATCCCGCGCTTCAAAAGACTCCAGAAATTTTCGATCCCGTTCGTGTGGATGGTTCCCCGAACATATTCGACGCTGTGATTGATGACTTCATGGACGTATTCCGCGTTCAGGCCGCGATAGCCCTTGTGAGCGTCCGTGAGAAGGCGCGAGCCGGGCTCAACATTGTCGCGGACCGCTTGGCCCAAGATGCGCTTGTTGGGCTCACGGATGACCATGGCCTTTACGCGGCTGGCGCCCTTCGCGGACGTGCGCTCCAGAAGGCCCATGACGACCGCTTTGTCCGTGGTGTGGTCATGGCTGAAACGCTCGCGCTTCTTGGCGTGCATGTTCTTGCCCAAGCCGCCCACGTAGGTTTCGTCGGCTTCGGCTTCGCCGCTCATTTTGATGAACGAGCCGGTTTGCATGGCGAGGCGAATGCGGTGAAGCATGAACCAAGCCGACTTCTGGGTGACGCCAATCGCCCGGCCCAGCTCATGCGAGCTAATGCCATTCTTGCAATTGGCCACGGACCAGATCGCCACGAACCACTTGTCCAGCTTGAGGGGGCTATCCTCGAAGATGGTTCCGACCTTCGCGGAGAACTGGCGGCGCGGGTGCTTTTCCTTGCACTCCCACATGCGGCGGGTGGCGATGAAGCGCACGTCCACACGTCCACACGTCGGGCAATGAACACCAGTAGGCCAACGAAGCGCGACCATCGTCGCCAGGGTGCGGTCCTGGTCCTCGAAAAACCGGACCGCTTCCATCAGGGTTTGGGGCTGCTGTTCCATGAGAAGCACCCTACCGAACGGCGTTTACTGAGTCAAGTATATTGTTGCCGCGGTTGACCGCGAACACAGAGTGAACATGATGCGGCGATGGAGTCGGTTACCCTCATTTTCAGCCGTCCCGCCGTCACCACCGCCGTCACGCGCGGCGCGGCGCGGTTGTTCGTGGCGCTCGGCTATGCGCCGTTGCTAGAGGTGGGCCTGCCCAACGGCCGGCGGGCCGATATCATGGCTATCGGTCCGCGTGGAGAGATCGCCGTGGCGGAGGTCAAATCAGGACTCGATGATTTCCGCACCGACCAGAAGTGGGGCGAGTACATGGCCTTCTGCGACAGCTTCTTCTTCGCGATCTCTCCGGAATTTCCCCGCCAGATCCTGCCTGACGGACCGGGTCTGATCGTTGCCGACGCGTTCGACGGGGCCGTGGTCAGGGATGCGCCGGTCAATACTTTGGCCGGCGCGCGTCGAAAGGCCCTGACGATCGCCTTCGCGCGGCTGGCGGCCGGCCGCGCCCTGGTCGCGACCTGAGCGGACCAGTTGAACCCACGCGTCAGTTCACGCCGCCCAATCCTCGGTGTCCACCGTGGCCTGCATGGCGGGCGGGTATCGGGACCCCGCGACCGTGTGCTGGTTCACTAAATTTTCGATGCGGGCCATAGTGTCGGCTGAAAGGCTGATGTCCGCCGCCGCCGCGTTTTCGGCCATATGCTCGGGGCGGCCAGTGCCCGGGATAGGTATCAGAGTCGGGTCCTTTTGCAGCAGCCAGGCCAGACAAAGTTGAGCCGGCGTGCACCCCGCCTCGTGCCCAATAGCCGAGAAGGCAACCAGCAGTTTCAAATTGGCGGTCAGGGCCTCGCCCCGGAAGCGTGGCATGGCGCTTCGGAAATCGCCGGGCTCAAAGCGGGTAGGGTCGCTGGCGCCGCCGGCCAGAAACCCGCGCGCCACCGGGCTGAAGGCCACGAAGGTCACCCCAAGCTCCCGGCAGGCGTCAAGAACGGCTATCTCCGGGTTGCGTGTCCAGGGCGAATATTCGGTTTGCAGCGCCGCGATCGGGTGGACGGCATGGGCCTTGCGCAGGTTGGCCGCGCCGACTTCCGACAGGCCGATGGTCTTGATCTTGCCGGCCTGGACCAGATCGGCCAGGGCGCCGACGCTGTCCTCGATTGGCACGCGTTTGTCCCAGCGGTGCAGGTAGTAGAGATCGATCACTTCGACCCCCAGACGGGCCAGGCTTTCGTCGCAGGTCGTCTTCAACCGTTCTGGCGAGCCGTTAAGTTCGCGTTCTTCGCCCCGGGTCATCCCGCATTTCGACGCCAAAACGACCTGGTCGCGATAGGGCTTCAGCACCTCGCCTACCAGCCGCTCATTGTGTCCGACGCCATAGACCGCGGCGGTATCGAAAAAAGTGTATCCGGCGTCCAGCGCCCCAAGCAGTACACGCGCCGCCTGCTCGCGAGAAGGCGGCGGCCCGTAGCTGTGAGACAGACTCATGCAGCCAAGGCCGATGGCGGAGACCTCGAACGGGCCGATGCGACGTTTTTCCATGCATCGATCTTTTACCCAACGTTCGACGGATGGAAAGGCCCGCAGCCGCGCCCCTCGTCAAGCGCCCGAGCGCCCCGATGCTAACGCGGCGCGCGTTTGGACAGGATGCGTTGCAGCGTGCGTCGATGCATGTTCAGGCGACGCGCCGTTTCGGAGACATTGTGCGAGCAGAGCTCGTAGACCCGCTGGATATGCTCCCATCGAACGCGGTCGGCGCTCATCGGGTTTTCCGGCGGTGGTGGCGGGACGCCGGTATCCGCCGCCAATAGAGCGTTGACCACATCATCGGCGTCGGCCGGCTTGGAGAGATAGTCGACGGCGCCGGCCTTCACCGCGGCGACGGCGGTGGCAATGTTGCCGTAACCCGTCAGCATGACAATCCTGGCGTCCGGCCGGGTTTCGCGCAGTGCGTCCACCACCGACAGGCCGGATCCATCCTCCAGCCTCAGATCCAGAACCGCGAAGGCCGGCGCGCGCTCTTTGATCACGGCCAACGCCTCGGAAACGGTTTCAACGGCGATGGTCTGAAATCCACGGGACTCCAGCGCCCGGCCCAATCGTGAGCGCAGAGCGCTATCGTCATCCAGCAACAGCAGGGTTCTGTCGGCTTGAGTGGTTCCTGTCATGTCATCCATCGAAGCGGCTCGCGACCCGAACCACCGGCTTGTGGCACACGGCCAAGCTTAACCGCGTCACTATGTCGCCAATTTTCATTATGTGACAAGTTATAGTTGCGCGAGGCGATATTTCATCTGTCACTCGCCGACGGGGCTTCAATCCGCGATCGGCGCCAGCGGGCGGTGATGATGGCCCCGTGCCGAGAACCATTGGCAAAAGTGAGCCGGGCGCCGGAACGCTCAAGCAGGGTCTTGGCGATATACAAGCCCAGGCCCATCCCGATGTGGCCGGTTCTGGAGCCCTGTCCATCCGGGCGACTCGTGACATAAGGCTCGCCCAACTTGGGCAGTATGGCGGCCGAAAAGCCTGGCCCGTCGTCTCGCACCTCAACCGAAAGGTATTCAGCGTCGAAGCGCGCGGTCAACAGGATCTCTCCGCAGGCGAAATCGAAAGCATTTTCCACCATGGTCGAGATTGCGTGGATGATTTCAGGGCGGCGCCAAAGGTATGGCGCGGTCATGCTTGGCGGCCCACTGACTACCGCTTCAACGCGTATATTGGGCGATTTGGCGTAGGGCTCCACGATTTCCCGCACGAATTGCAGCAGGCTCATGCGTTCATGCAGGGCGTCCTGGCGTTCAGGCTCTTCGGCCAGGCGGCGGAGAATGTCACGGCATCGCCGGGCCTGCTCGACCATCAGGACGGCGTCGTCGCGCAGAGGGCCTTCCGGCGCCTCGCGCGCCATCTCGGTCGCGACGATGGCGATGGTGGCCAGGGGCGTGCCCATCTCATGAGCCATCGCCGCCGATAGCGCGCCCAGGGCCGACAGTCGCTGTTCCCTGGCCAGCACGGTTTCGGTCAGGTGAAGCGCCAGTTCCCGCCGCGCGCCCTGCGAGGACGACCAGATCGCATAGGTGGTGGCAAACGCCAGGGCGACGATCAAGGCCATCGAGCAACTGAGCCGATAGACGGCGTAGTTCGTCCCCGGGCCGACGGTATGAAACCATGGAGGGGCCGCGGCCTCCACGGCCAGGACCAAGGCGGCGAAGACACCCAGGACGCAAAGACCGATAGCGTGACCATAGGGCAGCGCATTGCCGCCAACGAAGAGCGGGAAAATCAACATCAAGGCGAACGGATTGACCACCCCACCGGTCAGAAACAGCAGGGTCGTCAATTGTATGATGTCAAAGACAAGCTGAGCGGTGACCTCCCACGGCCGGGCTTGGCGCCGCGCCAGCGGTGACAACGCCACGACGAGGTTCATTACCGCGCTGGCGCCGATCAGGGCCGCGCAGGGTCCATAGTTAAATGGCCACTTCAGCACCAGCCACGTCACCAGCACGATGTGGATCTGTCCCAGGATTAATATGCAGCGCAGCACGATCAGCGTGCGCCCGTTTATCCGATGGCTCGGACCCGGGTGGGCTAGCGCGGCTTCGGGCGCGCCGCGACCAGCCGGGTTCGCCCCGGGCAATGCCGCCATCAGAGTCGCGAGAGTTGTTCTCGGTGGCATGATCGCCAGAATGCGCCCAAAAAGCCTGCCGCGCGAGGGTTACCGTGGCCGGGAGAGCGAGATGAAACCCTGGATTTGGACAACAGTTGTCGCCACGGTGTTGGCGATTGTCTTTGGGCTGTTCGCATGGCGCTCGACCTCTCGGCCGCCATCGCCAAGCGACATTGGCGGACCGTTTCATCTAGTGGATCAAAATGGCTTGGCCGTGGACGAGCGCCTGCTGATCGGGAAGTGGTCCGCCGTGTTCTTTGGCTATACCTACTGCCCCGACGTTTGCCCGACCACGCTGTCGACCCTCGGTCAGGCCATAAGCGCCCTGGGCGATCGGTCCAGCCGGTTTCAGGTGGTGTTCATCACTGTCGACCCGGAGCGCGACACGTCGAAGGCCCTGGCCGCCTATCTGGATAGTGCGTCCTTTCCCAAGGCGACCCGCGGCCTGACCGGCTCGCGCGCCCAGATCGCAGCGGTGGCCCACGCCTATCACGTCTACTATCAAAAGGCCCCCCAGGGCGCGTCCTACACGATGGACCACTCGGCGGTGGTCTATCTGATGAATCCCAGTGGCCAGTTCGTCAGGCCCTTGGATATCACTGCCCCGCCGCCGAATGTCGCGCGTCAGATTCTTGCGGCCATGGGCGGGTCTTGACCTGGCCACAGGACGCCAACGGAACCTGCGTTTTCAACTCATCCAATTTGTAGTGAATCTTAACAGTTTTCCCGCCGCTTTCACCCGCAGGAGTTGACCTTCGTTTGCATTTTGGCGACCGGGTCGCCCCTCAGGCGCGTATTCGGTCGCTGGACTTGAACATGGCGGAGGGCCATATCCGCAAGGTACAACATAGCGAGATATGATGCTCTACGCCCTTCATGAAGCCACCTACAGATCAACCGCGCCCCTCAGCGCCGCGGCCCACTGGGCTCGGGACTTCTGGCGATCGCCACTTAATCTGGCCGGCGACACCGACCTGGGGCGTAACCTGTATGCTTCCGCCGATCTGTTCGCCAACCTGACCCGACGCTACGGCAAGCCGGCCTGGCGGATCGACCAAGTGACCGTGGCGGGAAGGATCGTGCCGGTGACCTGTGAGACCGCCTGGGCGTCGCCCTGGGTTACGGTACGGTGCTTCCGTCGGGACCCGGACACTCTGCGG
Organism: Caulobacteraceae bacterium; assembly: GCA_043784385.1. GTDB lineage: Bacteria > Pseudomonadota > Alphaproteobacteria > Caulobacterales > Caulobacteraceae > Acaudatibacter. The sequence goes on from JAYVYH010000037.1 coordinate 5,792, forward strand.
GTTGCGGGCGTCGGTCTTGAAACACCGGCCGTTGTGATCGTCGCGCCACTATCGGGACACTTCGCGACTCTGCTTCGGGGCACGGTGGAAACCTTTCTGATCGATCACGATGTCTATGTCACCGATTGGTCCAACGCCCGGGATGTATCGATCGGCGAGGGTCGGTTTGGCTTTCAGGACTATGTAAAGACCGTCATCGCCATACTCGGCAGCCTAGGCCGCCGCGCCCATGTAGTGGCGGTCTGTCAGCCAGGGCCGGCCGTTCTGGCCGCCACCGCCCTGATGTCGGAGGACAACGATCCGATGCGGCCCGCCAG
>JAYVYH010000038.1:0-20577 GCA_043784385.1 Caulobacteraceae bacterium
ACCGCATAGGCATTGGCGAGCGCCAGGCGGTGACCGTTGAATAGCACCAAGGTGCGTTCCGAACCGAGGCCCCGCAGATTGATGTTCGACTCGCCGTAGGCGCCCTGCCCGCGGCCGGCGCCCGCCGTGAACTGATTGGACTCGCCAATCACCCCTGATGATTCGGGCAGGTCCTTGATGAGTTCCACAATGCTCGGCGCGCCCTGTTTCATCAGGGTGTCAGCCGACAGCACGGTCACCGGCAGGGCCGTGTTTTCCGCCGTTCCGACGATGTGCGTTCCGGTCACGACGATTTCGTTAACCGGTGGCGTCGACTCTGCGGCAGCCGCCGCCATAGCCGCGGGCGCCGCGAATATAGTCAGGGAGACAGCAGCGACCGACACCCCACAGCGGAGCTGGTTTCTATTCATTGTTTATCTCCCCATGACACCGCCGATCGATTATTCGATGTTCGATGCCAGAATAAATTGACGCAAAGCCGCCGTGTTACTGACTCACCTTTTTCTTAATTCGAAATCGAAACATGATTGCGAATGTGTGTCAAGCGTGTGGGGCATGTTTCAAAATTGTTGCAGCGCACACGTCATTAGCCCCCAGCGAATCGATCGCAGTTGGTGGGAGCCCGCTATCTAGTTCAGTCTAAATCGTCAGCAATTCGCCCACCGCCCGATGGGCCTGATCGATCGCGCAATCCGTGTAGGCGGCGGCGCCGGCGTCGGAATTGGCGATGGCGATTCGGCCAAATCTGGCCCGGCCGATCACGTTCGGTTGCTGTTCCGGCGGCAGCGGTTCGTCCCAGAGCGGGTTCCACTCAGGGGCATAGCCGTGCGGCCAACGGTTGACGGTGATGGCGGTGATGTCCCGGGCCGGATCGAAACCACCGGCGCCGAGGGTGCGGCCAAGCTGGGCGCGAATCTCGCGCTCGAACGTCGCGAATGGCGTGGCCAGCAGTTCGGCGCGGCCGGCCCGGTTCTGATCGAACTCCGAAAGCCCCGGGTGGCAAGGCGTACGGGTCATCGAAAGCAGGATCGGCTTGTCCGGCGACCGTTCGGCACGATACCCGCCAATATCCACCGGCATGTTGAGCCGCATGGAGGTGTGATAGCCGCCCGGCGCCGTGACCGACGAAATTCCCAGCCGCTGAAAGGCGGTCCAGTCGCGCAGGGCGACGCTGGTGTAGACCAGCGGAGTCTTCACGACCTTGTGCAGGGCCGCCTTCTGCGTCTCGGGCAGCTCGGGGCAAAGGTACGGAATCATCATGTTCCACGACGCCAGCACGCAGGCCTTGCCGGTGACGCGGAACACCTTTCCGCCGCGGACGTAGGCGACCTCGACGCCGCGCAAGGTGGCCGGATCGCCCAGGTTGCGCGCCCGCACGCAAAGACTGGAAAGCCGGATGCGTACAGCGTTGCCCGGCCGGTCCAGCGCGGAATAATCGGCGCGGGCCGTTACGACGTCTTTGCAGTCCTGACCGGGGATGGAGCCAGGAACGAGGGAGCGCACCAGCAGGCGGGCGATGGTGGCGTTGCCGTCCGGAAAGTGGAAGACATAGGATCCACCCTGTACATAACCGGCCGGGGTGAAGCTCATGCGCGGCGCGGGGTGGGCATCGAGCGTGAGGCCCGCGAAACCTGGCATCCCGAAACCCCAGCAGTCCAGGGCCGAGACCGCGTCGATCCCCACGCCCCATTCGCCCTGGGTGTGGCTCTGATAGAACGCCGCCGCGATCGGCTCCACCTTGGCCACGCCTACCAGATAAGCCCGATAACTGATCCGCGACAGCCGATCCTTCTTTTCCGCCGACGTCAGGCCGGGCAGGTAATCGATCCGCCCGGTCTCGATGCGCAGGATGTCGGCGCGGGCCGTTTCCGAAAGCGGCGCCTTGGCCAGGAAATCGGGCCACGAGCCGCCGAGGCCGTCGTAGGGCGATGGCGCGCCGGTCGCTAGCCGATCCTCGCCGAAGGTTTCCTTGTCGAAGAACACCCCGTGCGTCAGCCCGAGCGAACGATAGACCTCGCGATGATTGCTGGCGCCCGCCAGCTTCACGGGTTCGATGCCCAGCGTTCTCAGCAGACCGTCGGCCACCAGGCTGTAGGGCCTGGGGCTGTCGATCTCGAGCGTGCCGCCATTCATCAGGTGCAGCTTGCCGTCCAGGTGAAACTCGTTGCGCTTGGCGTGGCCGCCGAAATCGTCGTGATTGTCCAGAATCAGGATGCGCGCGTCCGGCCGGGCGGCGCGGTGAAAATGGGCGGCGGCCAGGCCGCTGATCCCGCCGCCGACAATGATCAGGTCATAGGCCTCGCCGGTGTCGATCATGCCCGACGCGGCGGACCAGAATTCACCGTCGCGAAGGGTATGCGCGGCCTCGAATGAGCCCGGATGACTGCCGCGCAAACCCGTCAACTCGGGTGGGTGGTAGCCGGCCGTATCCTGCGGCCAGGCCGCCACCGCGGCTTCGGCGCGGTCCGCCATTCCCAGTCCCCACGTGCCGATCGCTACCGCCACGCCATTGAGAAAATCCCGGCGATCGATCGGCCTGTCCATGCCGAGAACGCGATCACCGCGGCTGGTTGATTTTGACATTGGTGATCTCCTCATAAGCGATCTCTCAAGGCGTACCAAAGCATGCCTAGAACATGCAGCGGACCCCGTAGCGTCACGCCGCCAGGAAACGGCGGCGGTTCAAGGCCCGCGAACAGGTCGAAGCGATCTGTCTCTCCCAGAACCGCTTCAGCGAGGAGCTTGCCCGCCAGGGTCGACAGGATGACGCCGAGGCCTGAATAGCCATGGGCGAACAGTACCTCGCCCTGACGGCCGACATGCGGCAGGCGGGTCTGGGTGACCGACACCAGCCCCCCCCAGGCATGGGCGATCGACACGCCGCGAACCTGCGGGAACACCGCCTCCATATGGCCGCGCACGAAGGCGGCGATGTCCCGAGGCGGATCGGGCGTGTAACGCTCGCCGCCGCCGAAGATCAGCCGACCGTCGGCGCTGAGCCGGTAATAGTTGACCACGAAGCGGCTGTCAGACACCGCGACATCATGAACGATCAGGGCGGCTGGTTCCTTCAGTGGCTCGGTGGCGGCCACATAGTTGGCGACCGGCATGATGCGGTTGTTGACCCGGGAGCAGAGACCCTGGAGCAGGGCGTCACCCGCCAGAATGGCGTGATCCGCCGTAACCGCGCCCTTGTCCGTCCGTACACGGACGTCGCCCCGATCTTCCAATCCCACGACAATCGACTGCTCGTAAATCACCACCCCCGCCGCTTGCGCCGCCGCCGCTAGGCCCAAGGTGTAGTTCAGTGGATGCATATGGCCGCCACGCCGATCAAGAAGACCTCCGGCATAGGGCGTATCCACCTGGTCGCGGGCCTGGGAAGCCGAAAGCAGATCCACATAGGGATATCGCATGACTGTGGTCAGGCATTCGGCCTCGGCCTCCATCCATACCATGTCCCCCGCCTTGGAGGCTCCAAGCAGATGGCCGGTGGTCTTTAAATCACAGGCGATGTCGTAATCATCGATCAGCCCGGTCACTAGGTCCCGAGCCTCGAAGGCTAGACCCAACAGGGCCCGGGCGCGCTCGACGCCCAACGTCTTGACCAGATCGGCGGCGCCCTTGCGAAGGCCGGGGATGATCTGGCCACCGTTGCGACCGGAGGCGCCCCAACCGATCTTGCCGCCCTCCAGAAGCACCACCGACAACCCCTGGCGCGCGGCGTACAGGGCCGCCGAAAGCCCGGTGCAGCCACCGCCCACCACGACCAGATCCACCCGATGTTCGCCCACCAGCGACGGGCATTCGGTCCACGGATTAGCGGTGGCCACATAGTAGGATGACGCCATCGCCAGGGTGTCATTGAACCCCACGATCACACCTTCAGCAATAGATGGTCACGCTCCCACGAGCTGATCACCCCGCGATAGGCTTCCAGTTCGGCCTCCTTGATGGCGGCGAAGGATCGGAAGAACGGCTCGCCGAGTAGGGCGCGCACCGGCGCGCAGGCGCTGAACCGCTCCATGGCCTCCTCCAGGGTCTTGGGCAGCGTACGGGTGTGGCGATAGGCGTTGCCGCCCTCTGCCGCCGCCGGTTCGATCGCCTCCTCGATCCCCAGGAAACCACTGATCAGCGCGGCCGCCATAGCCAAGTAGGGGTTGGCGTCGGCGCCGGGCAGACGGTTTTCGATACGTCGGTTTTCCGGGTCAGACAGCGGTACCCGCAGGCCGCAGGATCGGTTGTCCCGTCCCCACTGGACGTTGACCGGGGCGCTGTGGCTGGGCCGCATCCGCCGGAAAGAGTTCACGTTGGGTGCGAACAGCGGCGCCACCCGGGGCAGGTAGGTCTGCAGGCCGCCGATGAACTGGCGGAACATCGCGCTGTCCTCGCCGGAGGCCTCGGCAAAGAGATTGACGCCAGTGGTTTCATCCACCACCGAGATATGCAGGTGCATCGCGCTGCCGGGCTGATGCTCCATCGGCTTGGCCATGAACGTGCCGTAGACCCCGTGGTTAAGCGCCACCTGCCGCACGATGCGTTTGAACACCAGCACCTGATCGGCCAGGGTGATCGCGTCGCCATGGATGAAATTCACCTCCAGCTGCGCGGCGCCGGATTCATGGATCAGGGTGTCGACGTCCAGGCCGGCGATCTCGGAATATTCATAGATGTCGTCGATCAAATCCTCGTATTCGGTGATCGCCTCCAGTCCGTAGGGCTGCGGCGAGGTCTCGGCCCGGCCGGACCGGCCGGTCGGCGAGGTCAGCGGCAGGTCGGGATCAGGGTTTAGCGCGGTCAAATAGAACTCAAGCTCTGGCGCGACTACCGGCCGCCAGCCCTTGGCGCGATACAGGGACAGCACCGATCCAAGAACATGCCGGGGAGACGACGCCCAAGGCCGTCCGTCCGGGTGGTCGGCGTCGGCGAACACAAAGGCGGTGGGCGTCTTCATACCGGGGGCGATCCGGGCCGTGGCGACATCGGGCCGCAGCACCATATCCGGGTCGGAGAACGCCTCGTCATCGCCCTCCACGTCGGCGTATTCGCCGGTAACCGTGACCGCGAACACGCTGCTCGGCAGGCGCAGAGCGCCGTCGCGCGAGGATTGCAGGAACTTGGCCGCCGGCAGCACCTTGCCGCGCAAGACCCCGTTGATATCCGGGATCAGACACTCGACCTCGGCGATACCGTTGTCCTTGACCCAGCGCGTCAGTTCGTCCATCGCGGCTCCTGCGATCACAGCTTGAAGGCGCACGATCACGCGGACTACCCCCCGTCGTCAATGGGCCAAGTGCTCGAGGCTGGGCGGCGGCGAACGGGATGCGCACGTCAGGAGAGAATGCAATGGCGGCACCGCCGATGCACGCCAGTGTCTACGAAGAGCTGCGGCGGCGGCTGATCACCGGCAAGGTTGTCCCGGGCGTCGGGCTTTCGACCCGCGGCCTCGCACTGGAACTGGGCGTCAGCCAGATGCCTGTACGCGACGCGCTCAGCCGCCTGTCCGCCGAAGGCGCGGTGGTAATCCGTTCAAAGCGCAAGATCGAGGTCCCGCCGATGACCCGGGACCGCTTTGCCGATTTGCTGGACTGTCGCCTGCTGCTCGAACCGGCCGCCGCCGTGGCCGCCCTGCCCCATATCGACGTCGAAACCCTCACCCGGCTGCGCCGCATCGACGCCGACCTGGACCGGGCCATCGAGACCGGTGACGTAATCGCCTATATGGAGTGCAATTCCGCCTTCCACTTCGGCCTCTACCGCGCCAGCGGCCGCACGACGCTGAACCGCCTGATCGAGACACTGTGGCTGCAGTTCGGGCCGTTCATGCGTTCGGTCTACAGCGACTACGGCGCCGCCAACCTGATTGACCAGCACAGGCTCGCCCTGGACGCCGTCGTGGCGGGCGACGCCGACAGCCTAAGCCAGGCCATCGCCTCGGACATCGCCGATGGGATGGGGCTGATCGGACGTCGCGGACTTGAGAGCGACGTGATCGTCTGACCTTTGGACTACTCGGGCGCGGCAGCGGCGCGGCTGAAACGGATAGTCACGCGCATGCCCTGACCCGGGGTCGATTCGACCTGGAGATCCGCCTTGGCGTTGGCGCGCAGGGACTGCACGATCAAACCGCTCAGTTTGCCGGTGCTCGGCCAATAGGTATCCGCTGGCAGGCCGACACCATCGTCGCTCACCATAACCCGACAGCCTTCCCCGTCGGTCAAGCTGTGAACCGTTATGGTGCCCCCACCCCGTCCGACGAAAGCGTATTTAAGGGCGTTGGTCAGTAGCTCATTGACCACCAGGCCCGTGGGCATCGCGACGTTCACCGACACCGGATAAACGTCGACCTTAAGATCGAGGCTGATCCCCTCGACGCCGTGAGAGCGCAACACAGATGACGCGATCTGGCTGAGGTAGACGCCGAGATCGACCTCGTCGCTCAGCCCATCGTCGGAGAGAGTCCGATACAAAAGCTGGATCGCGTCGATCCGGCCGGCCAGACGATCGAACGGCGCGGTGTCTATGCGGCCTCTGGCGTTGCGCGCCTCAATGCGCATCAGGGCGGCGATCAGTTGCAGATTGTTTTTGACCCGATGCTGAATCTCACGCAGCAGCATGTCCTTGTCGCGGAGCTGAAGCTCGAACGCCTCGCGCTGGCTGACGTCGTGCTGCCCCACATCCACCAGGGCGGCCAGGCGATAGGTCGGGGTCCCATCATCATCCTCGATGATGTTCGAATAGGCGTCGACCAGCACCCGTTCGCGACCCTCGTGTTTGATCGCGAAGGTGCCGACAAAATCCCGCCCCTCGACGAGGGAGTCGCCCAGGCCGCGTTCCGCCTCGCCGCCACCGACGCAGGTTCCGGCCAAATCGGTCCAAGAGCCGCTCAGTACGTCGCCCAGGGCGTACCCCGACACCTTCCCGAACTCTGGATTGGCGTAGACGATACGCTCGCGGCCCTTCAGCGCCGATACGATGATGGCGACGGGAACCTGGTCGAGAAATTTCAGCAAAGCGTCGCTGTCGAGCGCGCTGGCCAAGTCAGGCGTGGCCAGAAGCGCTTCGACCTGCTCGGCTTTTTCATCGTCGGCGCTCATGCATGTAATCCCAATTGGCCCCGCCACGGCGACAGAAACCCACACCACAAACCGAGCGACCTATACCAGTTCGGTCTAGCTTAGCCGAACTGGCTTCGTAAAACTGGACCTGCCTCATCGAGCGACTTGCGGATGATCCCCAGCATCTGGTCGATCTGGTCCCTGGATAGGATCAACGGCGGGCTCATCACCACCGTGTCACGTACCGCCCGTACCATCAGCCCGTTCTGGATGCACAGATCGCGCACGATCGGACCGGCCTTACCGGGAGCGCCACCGAAGCGATGGTTGGTTCCTTTCTCCGAAACGATCTCCACAGCGCCAATCAGGCCCAGGGATCGTGTCTCGCCGACCAGCGGGTGACCGGCCAAATCGGCCAACCCCTTGGCCAGATAGGGACCGGTATCGGTCTTCACCCGCCCGACCAAGTCTTCCCGCTCGATGATTTCCAGGTTCTTCAGCGCCACCGCCGCCGAGGTTGGGTGGCCGGAGTAGGTATAACCGTGAACAAAATCGCCGCCACACTCGCGAAGAGTCTCGACGATGTGATCAGCTACGCCGACCGCCGAGATCGGCAGGTAGCCTGATGAAATACCCTTCGCCATGCTGACCAGATCCGGCTTCACGCCATAGTGCTGGAAGCCGAACCAGGAACCCAGCCGCCCATAGCCGCAGATCACCTCGTCGCAGATCAGCAGGATCCCATATTTGCGGCAGACCGCCTCCACCGCCGGCCAATAGCCCTCGGGCGGGATGATCACCCCGCCGGCGCCCTGCACGGGCTCGCCGATGAAGGCCGCGACATTTTCCGGACCGACCTCAAGGATGCGCTGTTCGATGGCGTCCACCGCTCGATCGCGAAAAGCCGCCTGATCCTCGCCGAAGCCCTCCTGGAACGCGTAGGGCTGCATCACATGCTCGATGCCCGGCACCCAGGGTCCACCCTGGTCGTGCATCGCCTTCATGCCTCCCAGGCTGGCGCCGGCGATGGTCGAGCCGTGATAGCCGTTGACGCGGGAGATGATGATGTTGCGGTTCGGCTCGCCCTTCACCTGCCAGTAGTAGCGGGCCAGCCGGATGATGGTGTCGATGGCCTCGGAACCGGAATTGTTGAAAAAAATGTGCTGCAGATTACCACCCAGCAGCGAGGCGACCTTGGCCGCCAGCTGGATCGTGGTCGGCGCGGCCGTCTTGAAGAAGGTATTATAGTAGGGGAGTTCTAGCATCTGCTCATAGGCCGCTTCGGCGAGCTCCTTGCGGCCGTAGCCGACCTGGACGCACCAAAGTCCGGCCATGCCGTCCAGGATGGCGTTACCGTCGCCGTCGAATATAGTGCATCCGTCGGCGCGGGTGATGATCCGGCTGCCGCCCGCGTCGCGCTGCAGCTTATAGTCGGTCTGGGCCGGCAGGTGGTGCGCCACGTCGAGGCGGCGAAGTTCGGCGATATCGTAGTTTCGGGGGGTCACTGAAAGGTTCCTTGGCGTTCAAGCGGCGGCCAGTTCGCCCCTCAGGGCCTGGCCGAGAATATGGAAGAAGGCTTGCGAATCCGGGTTGTCCGCGGTCCGCCATTCGGGGTGCCACTGGACGGCCAGCACCGGCGCGCCATTGACTCGGGCGGACACGGCTTCGACCACCCCGTCCGGCGCACGGGCCTCGACTGTCAGACCCTCGCCGACACGGTCGGCGCCCTGGAAGTGCACCGAGTTGACGCGCAGCCGATCCCGGCCGAGCGCGCGAGCGAGAACGCCGCCGGACGTCAGGGCGACGTCGTGTTCATGGCCGAACATGTCGTCGAATGTCGCTTCGATGGGCGCGTGATGCGCCAGAAAGTTTACATTGTGGCTGGTGTCGCGCCTTAACGTGCCACCGAACGCCACATTGATCTCCTGGAAACCCCGGCACACGCCGAGCACCGGCCGACCAAGGTCGAGCATGGCGGCGATAAGGTCGAGCGTCATCGAATCCCGGGCAGGATCGAACGGACCCTCGGCGTCCGCCGCCCCAGCCTCACCGTATCGGTCGGGCTCGATGTTGGACGGACTGCCGGTCAACAGCAGGCCATCCAATCGTGGAGCCACCTCCCGGGCGGTCATCAGATCAGGCAACGCCGGAACCAGCAGAGCGGCCACGTCGCCCCACCGCATCGCGGCGGTTACATAGCGGTTGATCACCGCCTGACCGAACTCAGTCCCCATTCGACGTGTGCAGCAGGTGACGCCCAGGACTGGTCTGGGGAGAACCAGAGGTGCGGCGCTCATGATAGCAGCACCGCCGGCGAACAGGCGTGCCAGGCCAGCCACACCGGTTCGTCCCAGGTGAAATCCTCCTGATCGCGGCGGGTCAGGTTCGAGCGCAGTGCTTTCACCGATCGTCCTCCCTCGACGGCCACCTCATAAACCGACTCGCTGCCAAGATAGGCGATCTGGCGGATGACGCCAGGAACGAGGTTGCAGCCCTCAGGGGTGTCTTCCAGCACCGGCGGCGCCCGTCCTTCTCCACGCTTGTGCAGCTCGATCTTCTCGGGCCGAAGAGCCACCCAGACCGTACTCCCATACGCGCCAGTGACACCATGATCCAGAAAGACCCGGGTCGGCAGGTCCGGCGAGACCACCACCGCGTGGTCGGGTTCGTCCACCTCCAGCCAGCCCTCGAACATGTTTACCGAGCCGATGAAGTCCGCCACGAAGCGGGAATTGGGGAACTCATAGAGATCACTGGGCGTGGCCACCTGTTGCAGCAGCCCACGGTTCATCACCGCGCAACGCGTGGCCATGGCCAAAGCCTCGTCCTGGTCGTGGGTAACGAACAGAAAGGTGATCCCTACCTTTTCCTGCAGCTGCGCCAGTTCCGAGCGCATCGCTTCCCGCAGCTTGGCGTCCAGGGCTGAAAGTGGTTCGTCCAGCAGCAGCACGCGGGGCCGCTTTACCAAAGCCCGGGCAAGAGCGACGCGCTGGCGCTGGCCGCCGGATAGCTGATCGGGCTTGCGGGCGCCGTAGCCGTCGAGCTTGACCAGACCCAGCGCTTCCTCGACCCGCCGAGCCCGCTCGGGAGCCGCCACGCCGTCGACCTTGAGGCCGTAAGCCACATTGTCGGCCACAGTCATGTGCGGGAATACCGCATAGGACTGGAAGACCATGTTCACGGGACGCTTGTTGGGCGGCGTGCGACTGATGTCCTGGCCGTCGATCAGAATCCGACCCTCTGAAGGGGTCTCGAACCCGGCCAGCATGCGCAACAGGGTGGTCTTGCCGCAGCCCGAGGGACCTAGCAAGGCGAAGAACTCCCCCTCCTCGATGGACAGCGACACGCCGTCCACGGCCAGCACCTTGCCATAGCGCTTGGTGACGTTCTCGAAGCTGATGATGGTCTTTCCGGTGGTCATCTACAGCCCCTCCCCAGCCTCGAGCGTCGCCACCGACCCGCCGGAGACGCGTAGGGCGACGGCCGTCAGCGCCACGGTCAGCACGATCAATATGGTGGAGGCGGCGTTGACCTCCGGCGTTACGGAGAACCGGACCATGGAATAGACCTTGACCGGAAAGGTGGTGGTGTCCGGGCCGGAGGTGAAAAAGGTGATCACGAAGTCGTCCAGGCTGAGTGTGAACGCCAGCAGCGCGCCGGCCAGCAGGCCCGGGCGCATATGCGGCACGATCACGTCCCAGAATATCCGCCATTCGCCCGCGCCCAGGTCCTTGGCGGCCTCCTCCAACTCGCGGTTGAAACTGGCCAGGCGACCGCGGATGACGATGGCCACGAAGCTGAACGAAAACGAGATGTGCGAGATGATGATCGCGCCCAGATTCAGCGGCCAGATCAGATCGGTCGGCCAGGGCATGACCTGGGTGAAGAACACCAGCATGGCCACGCCCATGCATATCTCCGGAACCACGATCGGCAGGCCAAGCGCACCCTCGAGAGCCGGCTTCGCAGGGAATCGGAACCGCCAGAGCAGCATCGCCGTCAGGGCGCCGAGGATCACGCTCACCAGGGTCGAGACCAGGGCGATGGTCAGGGAATTGCCGAAGGCGACGATCAGGTCGGTGTCCTGAAACGCGACCCTGTACCAATCGAGCGTAAAGCCTCGCCAGACGATGTTGCGCTTTGAGGTGTTGAAACTGAAGGCCATCAGGGTGACCAGCGGCGCGTAGAGAAAGATCACCACCGCCGCCAGCCAGGCGCGGATCGGCCAGCGGCCCAGATACTCGAGCGGACCGGGCCGGGCTTTCGGAAGGGAGCCGCTCATCGCTCCCGCCCCTTGCGGTTTCGCGACACGATCGCCTGCACGGCGATGGCCAGAAAGGTCATGTACATCAATAGAAATGACAGGGCGGCGCCGAATGGCCAGTCGTTGGCGGTCTTGAACTGGCGCTCGATGACGTTGGCGATCATCTGGCTGGACGGCCCACCCAGCAGATCGGGCGTCAAATAGGCGCCGACAGAGGGAATCAGAGTCACCAGAACGCCGGAAACGATGCCCGGAATCGCCAGCGGCATCACTACGCGCCGAAACGTGGTCAGGTGGCCGGCCCCCAGGTCCAGGCTGGCCTCAAGCAACGAACGGTCGAGCCGGTCCAGGGCCGCGTAGAGAGGCAGCACCATGAACGGCAGTTGCACATAGACCAGGCCGAACACAACCGCGAAATTGTTGTGCAGCAACTGCAGCGGTTGAAACGTCCCGAGCGGATGACCGAACAACGCGGTCAGATGGCTGAAGGCGTTCCAGAAAAAAGCCAGGCTGAAATTGATGTAGCCTTCGGTCCGCAGCACCGCCATCAGGGCATAGGTGCGGATCAGCAGGTTGGTCCAGAACGGCAGCATGATCAGCAGCAACAGCCAAGCCTTGGATTTCTCCGTCGCGAAGGTGATGGCAATGGCCACTGGAAACCCCACGATCAGGCAGACCACCGTGGTCAGGGCCGCGAACCAAAAAGACTTGAAGATGATGCCCAGATAGAGCGGTTTGATCGCGTGGGCGTAGTTGCTGAAGGTGCCATTGACGGCGATTTCCGTCAGGCTTTTGTTCTCTCCGAAACTGAAGCCCCAGATGATTGCGAGCGGCACGAGGAAGAAAGCCAGCAGCCAGAAAATCGGCGGCGTGGCCAGCGACGCGAACACTGGCTTGGCCTTGGTCCAGCTCTCATCCATGGGATCTGCCCGGGATCGTCACGCGGCGAAGATTCGCGTCACGGTTTCGTCGAACAGGTGCGCGCGGTCCAGGCCCTCGAAATCGGCGTATTCACATTTCGCCATGATGGCGGCCGGCGGGAATATCACGCGGTTGTCGCGGTAGTCGGCCGGCATCAGGGCCAGGGCGGCGGCGTTGGGAGTCGGATATTTGATGGTGTTGTAGACCCCTGCCCCGACCTTGCCATCCAGCAGGAAGTTGATGAACTTGTGGGCGTTATCCGGCCGCGGCGCGCCTTTGGGAATGCACAGGGAATCGGAATTGATGATGCTGCCCTCGCGGGGCACCACGAAATCGAGGTCTGGATCCTCGGTCATCACCTGGGCGATGTCGCCATTGTATTCCATGACGATGTCGATCTCGCCCGACAACAGCAGATCCTGGCCTTCGTCATGGTGGAAGATCTTGATGCTGGGTTTCTGGCGGATCCACATCTCGGCGACCTTGTCGATGACATTCCCCGGAACATTGCGCACGGAATGGCCCAGATACTTGGCCCCCAGTTCGATCAAGTCGTCGGCCTCGGAAAACACCCCGATCCGGCCCGAATAGCGGGGTGAATCCATCACCCACTTCCAGCTGTCGGGAACGCCGTCTACCTTGGACTTGCGATAGCCGATTCCGAGCACCAGCCAAGTGTAGGGCATGGAATAACGCCGCCCCGGATCGAACGGCGCATCACGGAACGCCGGCAGCAAATTGGCGCGGTTCGGAATCTTGGCCAAGTCCAGGGGCATCAACAGGTCGGCGATGCGAAACCGGGTGACATATTCGTTCGACGGCACGATAACGTCGAAACCGGGATTACCGGCCTTCAACTTGGCGAACAACTCATCATTGGTGGCGAACAGGCTCATCTTCACCTCGATACCGGTCGCCGCTTTGAAGTCCACCAAGGTGGTTTTACCGGTATAGGTGTCCCAGTTGTAGAGATTGAGCCTCAGTTCCTCGCCGTTGGGTCCGATGCGGCCTTTGGGGGCGCAGCCTTCGAGCCCCGAGAAACTCAAGCCCGCGGCGGCGGCGCCCAGACCCCCCAGCAGGCAGCGGCGGGAAGATCTGGGGGGACGATCAACGAGGCGCATGACTGAGAATCTGGATCACGCGTTCTTCAGATACCAGTCGTAGTCCAGGGCGGAGACCACTTCATTGAAGCGGTCCTGTTCGGTGCGCTTGACTTTGCCGAACATGGTCACGAACCGATCACCCAGATAGTCCCGCATCACCGCGGAGCCCTCGAAGTGATCGACCGCCGCAAACCAGTTCGCCGGCAAGCGCAAGTTGCTCCGGGCGGCGGCGGCGTAGCCGTCGCCCTCGACCGGTGGGCCGGGATTGATCGCGTGGGTCAGGCCGTGGTGCACGGCCGCGAGCAGTGCGGCCAGGGCCAGATAGGGATTGGCGTCGGCGCCGGCCACGCGGTGTTCGATATGACGCCCCTTCGGCGGGCCAGCCGGCACCCGCAAAGACACGGTGCGGTTGTTGACACCCCAAGTCGGCGCCACCGGCGCATAGCTGTTGGCGCGGAACCGGCGATAGGAATTGGCGTTCGGCGCGAATATGGCCATGCCTTCGGCCAGCGTAGCCTTCATACCTCCGACCGCGTGCCGCAGAGCCGGGGTACCGGCCGGGTCGTCACTGGCGAAAATGTTTTCACCCGCCGCGTCGTTGATGCTGACGTGCAAGTGCAGACCGCTGCCGGCCCGGTCCGAAAACGGCTTTGCCATGAAACTGGCTTCGGCCCCGTGACGAACGGCCACGCCCTTGGCAATGCGCTTGTACATTAACGCTTCGTCGGCGGCCCGTAGGGCATCGGGACCGTGCTTAAGCGTAAGTTCAAGTTGCCCGGGAGCATACTCCGAGATGGCTCCCTCAAGTGGCACCCCCTGAACATCGGCCGCCGCCCACAGATCACGCAGAAAGCCCGAGAAGTCCTCGATCTCCCGGAGGCCATAGACCCCGTGCAGGCTGGGCCGCTCTCCGGTCCTAGGAGCCGCCGCCAGTTGTATGCCACCGGCGGCGGTCCGGATCGGATCGATCAGGTAATATTCCAGTTCGCAAGCCACCACCGGCGTCAGCCCGTCGGCGGCGAAACGCTCCAGCACCCCGCGAAGCACGTGGCGGGGATCGAGATCGTTCGGCCGACCATCCAGTTCGTACATCGAGGTGATGACCTGCGCCACATCGTCGCCTAGCCAGGACGCCTTGACCAGGGTTCCCGGCGCCGGCTTGGCGAGACGGTCGGCGTCGCCATCCTCCCAAACCAGGCCGGTGTCTTCGCAGTCCTGGCCGGTGACGTCGCACACCAGCACCGATCCCGGTAGAAAGCGACCATACTCGTAAATCGCTATAAGCTCATGGCGCCGAAGCCGCTTGCCGCGCGGCACGCCTGAAAGCGCGGTAAACAGGATTTCGAAAAACTGGACCTCCGGATGGGCCTTCAGAAAGGCTCGCGCCTCATCGGGGTGGGCGATTGGATCAGGGAGAGCTGTCATCTGTGATCACTCTTTGGTCCGAGGATCGGGACTGTCAAGGTTCGCGAATGAACCCGGCCACCTACTCGCGTGTGAAATCCCTGGGCACCTGAGGATTTACGCCCGCCCGGGTCCACAGCACGATCTCATTGCCCCAGGGATCGCGGAATGCGGCGTTGTAGCCGTTGAACTCCGACCAATAATGATCGCGCCATAACACCTTCGCGCCCCGCCGCACCGCCTTGTCGAGGATATCGGCTTCGGACTGTCCTTCACCCACAAGAATCCAGATCCGTGGCTTGCGGCCCTCGGTGGCGGCAAAACGCGGCGCCAAGCCGCCTGGCTCGGGATGGGGCCGAGCGTTGGCCGGGTCATAGATACCAACGTGCAGATTGCCGACCTGGCTGTCGGAGCCGTCCTTGTTGGGAAAGAACCCGCCCGGCATCATCCGGTGAAAGATTCCAACCGAGCGCGGGTCGTCTTCCCAACCCAGGACCTCGATATAAAACAGCGCCGCCGCCGCCGGATCGTTCGACGGCATGTCGACGAAAATCAGTGTGTTTGGACCGGCCATCCATGTCCCTCCATCAGTCTCTTACCAAATGAACGCTAACCGCACCGGGTGGTTCTGACCAGCGGGGACACCCCTTAAGGTTTTGGTGGACTGTAGACAGGGAACGGCGGTCGCCGCGGCATCGTGAAAGGCGCCTTGGCAAGAGCGTCCATGGCCAGGGCCACCGCCTGTTCCAACTACGGATCGTGGCCAGCGGCGATGGCGGCGGGGTCTTGTTCCACCGCGTAGTCTGGTTCGACGCCGTGGTTTTCGACATCCCATTCCCCGGCCGGTGAGAAGAATCCGACACTTGGTGATGTCACCGAGCCACCATCCATCAGCACGGGGACATCCCCGATTCCCACGAGGCCGCCCCATGTGCGCTTGCCAACCAACGGTCCCAGCCTGTTGTGACGGAACAGCCAGGGCATGGCGTCGCCGCCCGAGCCGCTGACCTTATTGGCGATCATCCCCTTGGGTACATATATGGCGGCGACGGGAGAGTGTTCGATCTCCCCGTAACGGGGCTGCCAATAGCTCTCGATCCTCCGGCCAAGCACCTCAATGATATAGTCGACCACCTGACCGCCGGCGTTGAAACGCTCGTCGATGATCGCGCCCTGTTTGTCGGTCTGGGCGAAATAGTAGCGATTGAAGTTGGTGAAGCCGCCCTCCGCTGTGTCGGGCAAATAGACAGAGGCAAGCTTACCGCCGGACAATTCGGCCACTTTGCGCCGGCTGCCCTCGATCCAGTCCAGGTTGCGCAGCCGCGATTCGCTGGCGATCGGAACCAAGGTGATATCGCGCGCAAGACCACCCGCGGCGGGGGCGAGGGTGAGGCTCACCGCGTGGCCGGCCGTTCCCTCAAGCGGACGCTGTATATCCACTTCAGCCGACACGGCCTCGCCATTGATCGCCACGATACAATCGCCACGGGCGACGTTCAGCCCCGGCTGGGCCAGAGGCGCCTTGGCGTCCGGCGACCAGGTTCCTCCGGTGTAGATCTTGGCCAGGCACCAGCGGCCGTTCCTGATCGCGTAGTCGGCGCCCAGCAGCCCCCCGGGCATCTTGCGAGCCGCTGGAATAGCGCCGCCAAAGCCACGTAAATGGCCGACAGAAAGGCCGGTCAGCATCTACTGGAACACATAGTCCAGGTCCGAGCGCGCACGAACCGCTGGTGCGTAGGGTTGCAGCCGGCGCTCCTCGGCGACGGTGTCCACGCCGTGGACGTTTGGGTAATAGAAATAGGCCCGCTCTATGCGCCAGACCTCGTGATACATCTGCGCCCAGCCTGCGGCCGGATCGACCGCACCTCAAGGTCGTCAAGCGTCAAATTTTCCGCAGCGTCCTCAGGCTTGATCGGTTTGGCGGCCGGGACGGTGCTGTAGCTAGGTTTGGCGGGGAACCCGCCCGGCGCGGCGGCTTCGGCATGAGGCGCGGCCGATGGACAAAAAAACTTTTTTTGTCCATCGGCCGTCAGCTGATAGCCCTGGACATGACTGGCCAGGACCTCCGCCTTTTGGTCCTCCAGACTCCAGCGACTGAGCATTCTCCGCCCTCGGCCGCTACGGAAAACAGCCGGGTGTAGCGGCTGGCGGAGGCACGATTCGACCGAAAAATCAGGCGCCTGCCATCAGCCGTCCAGGCCACGGCGCTGTCGCCCACCGGGCGGTAGGTGACACGGTGTGGTATGCCGCCGCTCACCGGCACGGTGAAAACATCGACATTGCCGTCATAGTCGCCGGTGAGAGCCAGTGTCTGGCCGCCGGGAGAGAAGGATTGGGGCGCTTTCGATACCCACGCCGGTGGTCAGGCGCGTCGCCTTGCCCCCCGTCCTGGACACGGTCCAGATGTCACCGGCATAGGAGAGGGCAATCAGATCGTGGCTGAGGGCCGGCTGCTGCAAAAGGGTCGGAATGGGCGCCGGCTGGGCGAGGGATGCGGTAGCGGTGGCGGTGGCGGTGGAGATAGCCATCCCGAGGGCAAGGACCGTACGCAAGGGTGTTCAACTCCGATGTTCGGTGACGACGGTGTCGCGGAAAGTTTCACGCAGCGCCACAAGCCGCAAGGCTCAGCCCCAGGCTCAGTTCCAGATGGGCGGCCGGCGGTTCTTCCACGGCTGTTCCGTCTCCAACTGACCCGCCAATCTGTAAAGCGTAGCCTCGTCGGCGAAGCGCCCGGTGAACATCATGCCGATCGGCAGGCCACTTCCCGATTGCCACAAGGGAAGCGATACAGACGGCTGGCCGGAAAAATTGAATGGCGGGGTGGTGGCGTAGGTATCGGCCTGGCGCCGGTCGAAGTCCTTCAACGCCACAGTCAGCGGGTTCAGCCAGTCGAGGCGCGGCGACGGCCGGGACATGGTCAGGGTGAGATAGACATCAAACCCTTCAAACACCGTCAGGATCTGGCGATTGACCAGCCGCAGCTGCTGCCAACCCCAGAAGGCCTGCTGGCCGGTTACGCGCTGACCCGCTTCATAGGCTCGCCGCGCGAGCGGACCCAGTTCGCCGTCCGCCGGCTCCCGTCCCAGCTTTTCGACCCAGCGCTTGATGTTGGCCGAAAAATGCGACGCACTGACCAGAGCCTGGGCTCGATAGAGGCCGCGATAATCGATACCCAGGCCCTGCTCGAACACCTCATGCCCGAGGGCCTTGAGCAGTTCGACGGTCCTAAGCAGCTTCGCGCTCATCTCGTCATCGATCGGCCGTCCGCTGGGCGTCTCGCCCGACCAGGCGATACGCAGCTCGCCGGGGCTCTTGGAGACCTCATCCAGATAGGGTCCGGATTTGGCGGGCGCCTGGAACGGATCGCCGATCTGGGCGTAGTCGGTGGCGTCGAGCATGGCGGCACTGTCGCGTACAGTGCGGCTGACAACGTGGTGGACGTTGAAACCCAACGCACCATCGGAAACTTCGCAGATCGGGGTGCGATCCCGAGTAACCTTCATGCCGACTAGGCCGCAATTGGCGGCCGGGATGCGGATCGAGCCCAGGCCGTCGCTGGCATGGGCCATCAGAACCATGCCCGACGCCACCGCAGCCGCCGCCCCGCCGGATGAACCGCCTGAGATATGCTCGGGGTTCCAGGGGTTTCCGCTCGGACCCAACCGCTCGGAGTTGGTCACGCCTGGGATGCCGAATTCGGGCGTATTGGTCTTGCCAAGCAGCACTACGCCGCTGGCGCGGTAACGCCGGATCAGCTCGCTGTCTTCCTCGTCGGCCGCCACCTGAGCGTAGTTGGATCCCAAGGTTCGCGGCCAGCCCTTCACCTGAGCGCCCAGATCCTTGATCAGAAACGGCACGCCGGTAAACCGCCCCTCCGGCAGCGGCCCCGCGGCTACAGCCCTCGCCTCGTCATAGGCCTTGTGAACCACCGCGTTCAGCACGGGATTGTGCCACTCGATCCGGTCGATCGCAGCTTCCAGGAGCTCAATAGCGGTAACCTCACCATTATGGACCAATTGGGCGAGACCGATGGCGTCGTGATCGGAATAATTTGGGAGAACCAAGGTATTTTCCTCGCACACTGTCTTGGTCGGCCTATGGGCAGGTCGAACAGATCGCCAGTATTCACCAAAAACAGCCAGGAACGCCACTCCATCCGGCCGATTCGCGGGATCGGTGTTATGACAGCGCCAGCAAATCACGTCTGAGGCTGTCAACCTCCCGCTCAACCAGCAGTCCCGAAAGCAGAGCGTGCTCGCTCGTCCAAAGCGGCGTCGCGGCCGAAAGCAGAGCCTGTCCCGCCAGCGTCAGGCTCATCAGGCGTCCGCGCCGGTCGCTTGGGTCGACGCTGATCTGAACCAGACCCTGCCGCTCCAGAGGCTTGAGCGCGGCGGTCAGGGTCGTCCAGTCTAAGCCCAGAAGCGACGCTATCGCCCCTATGCCGGCCGGCTCGGAACGATTGAGCAAATTCAAAAGCGAAAATTGCCCGCTAGTCAGGCCCACGGGCCGTAGCGCGTCATCGAAACGACGGGCCAGCTTGCGCGCCGCTCGCTGGACGTGAAGGCACAGGCAGGTGTCACGGACCCGTCGGGTCGTCTCAAGGGCGGTCTCACAGGGGAATCGCTTGAACGCGGTCATGCTTCCTGACGGATGAGTCGTTCGAGGTATGCGGTGTCCCAAGCGGCGGATTTTCGGCGGACCTTGAGGCTGTGTTTGTCGCTGGCGCCGCGGATCAGGTTCATGGCCATGTGGCGGAGGGTGGCCATGTTGCGGGGACCGTCCCTGGATCGCAGTCGGCTCAAGTCCTCGTGGAAGACGACATCGAGAACCCAGTGTAGTCGGTTCTCGATGTGCCAATGACATCGGACTGCCTTTGCGAAGAAAGCGGCGGTGATGATCATGGAACAGAGGAAGTATCGCCTCTCGACGCTGGTTTTGCCGTTTCGTTCGACTTGCGCCTCCACCATGGCGATGGCGACGAGGCCTGGAAATCGGGGTTCTCCTGGAAAACGGCGATCGGTCGTCAGCCAATCGACGTCGGTGCTGACCGCGTGGCGGCGCACTTCAATACGCCCGTGGTCTCCGTCGGTTGTCTCCAGCTGGTCGAGCTTGGCGGGATCGACCTGGGAAAAGTACCGGGCGACCTCGTCGTGGAGGCTGGGCTGGTTGTCCTTGAGAGCCAGCAGATAGTCGCCGCCACGATCGAGGATCTTCTGAGCGATCTTGGTCTGACAACCCATGGCGTCGATCGTCACCAAGGCGCCGGTGAGCGCCAGGCGGTCGAGTAACTGGGGTATGGCCGTGATCTCGTTGGACTTCGCCTCACAGGCCTGTTGGCCCAGTACGAGGCGCTGCGCGCTGGCCCAGGCCGAGACCATGTGCAGAGGCCCGCGATCTCTCCCTCGATCGTGGGTGCGCCGTGAGGTCTTGCCATCGATCGCCACCACTTCGGGATCGGCAATGTCCGGTTCGTGCCGGCGCAGGTCGTCCACCCATTGGGTGAAGCACTGAGAGAATAGGTCTCCGTCCAAGGCGTTGACCACGTCGTTCAAGGTGTCGTGGCTGGGAATCCCCCGAACAAACGGCAGAAACTGGCGAAGGAAAGCTTCATGGACGACAGCCCATCGCCGCATCTCCACGAAGTCTTCGGCCCCAGCAAGGGTCCCGCAGAGCACAACGAGGAGAATCTCCTCTATCGGAAACATCACCTTGCCCGTCTGCCGAGGATCATCCAGGGCCGCGAACTGCGTGAGAAGCGAAACCGGAGAACTCATGATGACAGGCTCCAACCCTAAGGGGGAGCCCGACCGAATCACGAATCACGCAC
>JAYVYH010000039.1:0-7586 GCA_043784385.1 Caulobacteraceae bacterium
CCGCCGCAGCGCCTCAAAGGTCGATCCCTGCTGGATGCCGAAGAGGGTCTGGGTTTCCCGTTCGCCGAACGCCGCCTTGCAACGGGCGCCCCACCGGGCCGAAAGCCGCAGGGCCTCTCCGGCGCGCTGCTCGCTGGCCGGCCAGGCGACGCATTCGTCCAACTGCATCACGATGTCCGAACCCAGCAGATCGGCCTGAATTTCGATCGAACGCTCCGGGCTCAGCACATGGCGCGAACCGTCGATTGGACTGGCGAAAACGGCCGCCTCCTCGCCGATCTTCATCAGCTTCGAGAGCGACATGATCTGAAACCCGCCGGAGTCAGTCAGGATCGGCCCCTCCCAACCGCCAAATCTGTGCAACCCCCCCAGCCGCGCCACACGCTCGGCGCCAGGGCGCAGCATCAGGTGGACGGTGTTGCCGAGGATAATTTGGGCGCCTGTCGCTCTCACCTGGTCCATGGTCAGCGCCTTTACGGCCCCGGCCGTACCGACGGGCATGAAGGCTGGGGTCGGGATATCGCCCCGCGAGGTCCTGAGCACGCCGGCCCGTGCCGCGCCGTCGGTGGCCTCGATCAGATAGGGGAAGGCGCCCATCAGCCGGCTTTCCAGATCAGCGAGCCGTCACCGTAGGAATAGAAGCGGTAGCTGGATGCTATGGCATGGGAATAGGCGGCCCGCATCGGCTCGAGGCCGGCCAGCGCCGCGACCAGCATGAACAAGGTCGAGCGCGGCAGGTGGAAATTGGTGATCAGCCCATCCACGGCGCGGAAACGATAGCCCGGCGTGATGAAGATGGCGGTCTCGTCAGCAAACGGCTGAATGCGCCCGTCTTCATCCGCAGCGCTTTCGACTAAACGCAGGCTGGTGGTGCCTACGCAGACGATGCGCCCGCCCCGCGCGCGCACGGCGTTGAGGGCGTCCGCCACCGAAGCGGGGATCTCGCCATATTCAGCATGCATGCGGTGGTCGGCCAAGGCCTCGGCCTTGACCGGCATGAAGGTCCCGGCGCCCACATGCAGGGTCAGGAAATGGGTCGAAATCCCCGCCATTCGCAGTTCGTCGATCAAACCATCGGTGAAGTGCAGGCCGGCGGTGGGGGCGGCCACCGACCCCGCTTCCCGAGCATAGATGGTCTGATAGTCGAGCCGGTCGCGGTCGTCCTCGGCCCGCTGGGCGGCGATATAGGGCGGAAGAGGCATCAGACCGTGATCCTCGATGACGCGGTCGAGATCGGCGGCCGCCAGATCGAAGGCCAAGGTCACCTCGCCGTCGTTTCCCTTGGCGGCGATGGTCGCCCAAAGCGCCGACGACGCACAGGCCCGATCCTCGCCTCTTCCAAAGGCGACTCGGTCGCCCGCCTTAAGCCGCTTGCCAGGACGCATGAAGGCGCTCCATCGGCTGGGCGTCAGACGCCTGTGCAAGGTGGCTTCAACGGCGGCCTCGGAACCCTCCCGTGACCGTCGCCCGAACAGCCGCGCGGGAATTACCCGCGTGTCGTTGAAGACCAGGGCGTCGCCGGCGCGCAGCAGGTTCGGGAGATCGCTAAACACGTGGTCCCCAAGACCGGCGTGTGGGTCAAACAGCAAAAGACGAGCGGCATCGCGCGGCTCGGCGGGCCGTAGCGCTATCAGCGATGGCGGTAGTTCAAAATCGAAATCGGAAACCTGCATGGGCGGGTGCATGAACCCTTTCCCGCCGGATTTGAACCCGTCTGGCCTAAAGCCTCGACCAGAGGCCCGTGCTCCAGGCGCGGCAGGACATGCCGTGCGAACAGATCGGTCTCGGCCGCGTGCAGATAGCCGGAGAGAATGAACGCCTCCATCCCCAGGGCGCGATAGGGGTTCAACTTGGCCAGAACTTGCTCGGGGTCTCCGACGATCGCCGCGCCACAACCTGAACGGGCCCGGCCGATGCCTGACCATAGATTGTCTTCAACGAAACCATCACCCGACGCGGCCTGACGCAGTTCGGCACGGCGGCGCACGCCCACCGATCCGTTGTCGAGCGAACGATTGCGGATCGCCGCGCCCTCGGCATCGTCCAGGCGCGACAGCAGGCGGTCGGTCGCTTCGCGGACCAGGGCTTGAGTATCGCGCACTCCCACATGCACGCGATAGCCGAACCGCAGGCTCCGGCCGTTATACGCGGCGCGGGCGGTCTTGCGGCGATGATCTCGGCCACCATCTCCATCCGATCGAGCCACATCAGATGGACGTCGGCCTGCCGCGCCGCAGCCTCACGGGCGTCCTCGGACAGCCCCCCGAAATATACCTGTGGGTAGCGGCCGGACACCGTGGGGATCCGTGGCGGCGCGAGATTGAGTTTGTAAAACTCTCGATCGTGGTCCAGCGCCGCGCCGTTCAGCAAAGTCCGCAGGATTGCTATCACCTCGACGGTGCGGGCATAGCGCGGCGCGCTGGCCAGGGTCTCGCCGGGCAGATCGCTGGAGATGACTTTGATGGTCAGCCACCCATCCAGCAGCCGATCGAGGGTGGCGATCTGCCGGGCCAGTTGCGGCGGCCACATCTCGCCACTGCGCGCGACCGCCAGTAGCCGCATGGGCTTCAACATCGGCGCCACGGCCGCGCCAAAAGCGAAGGTGTCGATGCCCGGCGCATAGCCGGAAGGCAGCAACAGATTGTCCGCCCTTCTCGGCGGTCAGGGCGATGTTGCAGTAGTGCTCGAAGCTCGATTTCAAGGCCGGGTCGGGCATGCCTAGAAATTCGTAGTCGTCGTCGCCAAGGGCGCTGAACCAGCAGACTTCGCAAGGGCGCGGGCTCTTGGCAGGTGTGAACCCGGCATTCGGGACTCGCCCGGTAGGCGGCGTGGTGACAGGACGGGAGGCGGATCACGGGTGATGGCGGACAGGCTTGGATTTGACATCGTCGGCGCGGGAATGATGGGTGCGCGAGCACATTCGCAATCTCACACTTTTTCCCGAGGCCCAGGTCGTCACCCTGGCCGACCCGGTGGCGACCTCCATTCAGGCTTCGATGGCCACGCTGAGCCACGCCGCGATCGAGGCGAAGGTCAATCCGACCGTGGAAACCATTCTGGCGGGCGATCGGCTCGATGCGGTGCTGATTGTTTCCCCGAACTTCACCCACCGGGCTGTTCTGGAACCTCTGATGAACACCGACATCGCTATTCTCTGTGAGAAGCCGACCTGCACCACCGTCGCGGACGCACGCCGGCCCGCCAAGGCTGCCATTTTTTCGACCTGATGCGCCTGATCGTCGGGCGCGAGGCGGTCAGCTAGGGAGCGATGCACGTCAATCACCTGAGTGAGTGCTACGGCAGTGAACGGCCGGACATTATCGACAGCATCTATAAGGTGGTGAATTTCGAAGACGGGGTCCGCGTCATGCTGGACCTGTGCATGTTCGCCGAAGGCGAGGAACAACAGGAAGCCATGGCCGCCGTGGGTGATAGAGCCAAGTTGGAGGTGACCATACCCTCGGGCGAACTGGTGTTCTCGCTGAGGGGCCCGCTCGGCCAGCCCAAGCCCGTCACCCGCACCTACGTACCCGTGGACCGCGCGGCGGGTAGCCACCACGGTCGACCTACTTCCAGTTAGGCGCGGCCGCCGAGCTAAGCGTAGGTGAGAAACGCTTGGTCAAACTCGATGAATTTGACTGATGGCTTCGTCGGCCGGCCAAAGTGGACCGGTTAGCCGCCAGTCGCTGGACCGTCAGGCGGATCGAGGCGAACGAAGTAAGGTGGTTGAGGGTAAAGCGCGGGGCGTTGAATTTTGACGCCACCCTCGGACACCTCCCCGCTCCAGGCGTCGCGCCACCTTGCGCTGGCGGGCAGGCGTATTTCGCGGTTGACGGCGCCCGGCTCGGTCACGGGACAGACCAACAGCGTGTCGCCCAGCATGAAATCTTCGGTATCCTCCAAGGCTTGGGAGCCATCAGAAAAGTCGTGGAACACGGGCCGCATCACCGGCTCGAAATCGTCGCGGTAGCGGCGCAGCAGCGATGCCAGATAAGGCGCCGGGCTGATTCGAAGGCGCATCAACAGCACCGGGCTTATATTGGCCAGCAGTCTGACCCCAGCGGCGGCGAAGCGCGCGATCAGGGCCGCCGGATCGGGGAACTTGTCGCGGTTCCAATGGAACATAGCGCCCCGCGCCGATCGAGGTGTAGCCCGAGGACAGGTGAAAAGACGAGCACGGGATATCGTGGAGGGTGAGCTTCCCCAGAAAGCCATCCAGCCGGGCGGTGGCGTCCGGCGCGTCGAAGTAGCTCATCGCCGAACCGGAATAGCCCAGAGCCCAGTCAGGCGTCGCCGCCGGTCGGCCCGTCAGCCAGGTGAAGCGGTGGACCACCGTCGGCAAGGTCTGGCCCGGCCAGGGTGTAGATATCTAGGTCACCATGATCGGTGGCGAAGTCTAGGTAGGGCCCGCAGTAGTTACTATGCTCGAGGACGAAGTCGAAAAACCCATCTGACACGGCGTAATAGAACAATCCAAACACCACCCCGTTGTCAGGCTGACAGGTGATATAGAATGGGATGTGTTTGTAGGGCGGATCGGAGGTCCGGGCGTTGTAGCCCATGGCGTCCAGCGCATTCGCCCAGACCGAAATACTGTTCACCAGTCGACCGGAACAGATAGTGGCGCGGCCCACCTTCCCACCAAGCGAAATTATAGGCCTGGGCTGGCCGGTCGCCGGCCGCGAGCGCCCAGCCGTTGGCGGTTATCACCTCCCACTGGTAGGCCAGATTGCGAAGCTGGACCATCGTGGCGCGACGCATCGGGCGATCTTCGCGCCTTATGGAAAGGAGCCCCACTGTTGACGCCCGGCGACGCCGGTTGCAAACCTAACTGGACCGACAGGGAGGCCGACGTCCTATCCCATGATCAGGCCGTTGCGTCTCGATTCGGACCGCTTCTTTCCAATGTATGACCGCGCGCGGGACCTGGCGCGAGCGCTGTTCGCCGAGGTCGAACACCTTTCGATCATCAGTCCGCACGGGCACACCGACTCGGCCCGGTTCGCCACCGATGCAGCCTTCAGTGACGCCCCCAGCCTGTTGGTGCAGCCCGACCACTATCTGCTGCGCATGCTCTACAGCCAGGGGGTTCCGCTTGAGGGGCTGGGAATCAATCCCCTTGACGGCGCCCCAAATCCCGCCACGCCGCGCGAAATCTGGCGCCTGTTCGCGGCGCACTACCGACTGTTTCGGGGAACGCCATCGCGCGCGTGGCTAGACCATGCGTTCGCGACGATCTTTGATTTGAAAGTCCGGTTGGAGCCCAAAACGGCGGATCACTATTTCGATGCGATTGGCGAGGCCCTGATCCGCCCAGAGCTTCGCCCCCGCGCGCTATTCGAACGGTTCGGCCTTGAGGTCCTGGCCACGACGGACGGTGCTCTAATCGTCCTCGACTACCACCGGGCCATCCACGCCAGCGGCTGGTCGGGCCAGGTCATTCCCACTTTCCGGCCCGACGACGTCACCGACCCCGACCGCAAGGACTTTGCGATCAATGTGGAGCTGCGTTCGGCCAAGCCGACCTATCGGATTGTTGGCTCGCTCCGGCGGGTGGTCGTGGCCTCGGCCGATCCGGCGGATGCGCGCGGTGTGCTGGCCGACCCGGCCGTCCATGTGGCGATCCTGACGGTGACCGAACCGACCTATGGGCTGGGACCGGACGGGGAACTGGATATCCGGCGCCCGGACGTAACGCACGATCTGGCCAACCTGGAAAACCCCGTCTCGGGGCCAGGCTGGCTATTCGCCGCCCTGGTCCGGCGGCGGGCGGCGGGGGCGGGACCGATTTCGATCCTTATCTGCGACGACCTGCGGGAAAACAGCGCCAGGCTTGGCCAATCCCTGCGGACGATGGCCGCGCGCCTGGATCCTGAATTGGCGGCGTGGATCTTTGGGGAAGTCGGGTTTCCAAACACAATGATCGATGCCGTCACCCCGGCCAGCGACGCCGCGCTCCGGACCCGGGTGGCTGCTGCCAAGGCGCTGGACGACGAAGCCGTCGTCCAGCGCGAACCTTTCGCCGCTTGGGCCATGGAGGACGGGTTCGCCGCGCCCCGTCCGGCCTGGGAACGGCTTGGCGTGGAGATCTTGGCTGACATAGCCGGCCATGAATTATCGAAGCTGCACGTGCTGAACACCGCCCACTCAGCCCTGGCCTATCTTGGTCTCCCGAGGCGCCAGTGTTTCGTTCAGGAAGCGATCGCCGATGCGGAGCTGTGCGGATTTCTGGATGCGATGATCGCGGGAGAGATCGCCTCCTCCCTGCCGGGCCAGGATGTCGCCACCTATTGTCGGGCGACTCGCCGCCGCTTTTTCGAACCGGCTATCGACCATCGACTGGATCAGATCGCCCGCGATGGCGCATCGAAACTTCGTGGACGCATCCACCCGCGAATCATCGCCAACGCGCATGCCACGCGGCGCGGCTGGGCGCCGTCGTGCGGGCTTGGCTCGCGTCGGAGCACCACCCCATGGAAGCGGCGCTCGACGATCCGGCGCTGTTTGCCGAGCCGTTTCGCCGCGAACCGGCGGTCCGCGCCGCGGTCCTGGAGGTGACGCCATGATCAGGGCCATCTGTATCGGCGAGGCGCTGGTGGAGCTTCGGCCTCTGGGGCCAGGCAGCTTGGCGCGCGGCGTAGCGGGAGACGCCTACAACACCGCCGTCTATCTCAAACGCAGTCTGGGGCGGAAGGGCGAAGTGTCGTTCCTCACCGTGGTCGGGGACGATCCGTTGAGTGACTGGCTGGTCGCCGACTTCCGCCGCCAACACATCGCGACAGAGTTGGTGATGATAACGCCGGGCGCCCTGCCCGGGCTCTACCTGATCGAACTCGACCAGCACGGGGACCGTTCGTTCCACTATTGGCG
Organism: Caulobacteraceae bacterium; assembly: GCA_043784385.1. Taxonomy (GTDB): domain Bacteria; phylum Pseudomonadota; class Alphaproteobacteria; order Caulobacterales; family Caulobacteraceae; genus Acaudatibacter. The sequence continues at coordinate 6,871 of JAYVYH010000039.1, forward strand.
CGGCGAATCGGCGGCCCGACGCTGGATCACCGAGCTTGAGGAGTCCCGCAATCCGGAGAGCCTTGTCGGCGCCGACGTGATTTTCGTCTCCGGCGTATCCCTGGCGATCCTGACGCCCGAGGATCGCTGCAAGGCCCTGGCTCTGCTGGCGAGCTTGAAGGGACGGGTGGGCCTGATCGCCTTTGACCCGAACGTCCGTCCCAAACTCTGGACGAGCCAAAGAGCGGCGCGCGAAACCCTGACCGCCGCTTGCGCGCTGGCCGACATGGTGCTGGCCAGCGACATAGATGGTGAATGGCTATTGAACGAAGCCGATCCACGCGCTCAGATCGAGGTCTATCGCGATCTTGGGTGTGCGGAGGTGGCCGTCACCCTCGGCGAGGAGGGCGTCGTCGTCTGGGCCGAAGGCGCCTTCACGACGGCGCCGTCCGCGGCCCGGGAGGTCGTGGACACCTCCGGAGCTGGCGACAGTTTCAATGGCGCTTATCTGGCCGCCAGGCTGCTCGGCGCTTCGCCGGCGATCGCCGCCCGGGAGGGTCAGGATCTGGCGGCGCGCGTCGTCGCCACGCCCGGCGCCCTGATCGCACCCGAGCTTTCCCGCCCCCATATCCCACCCTCCTGACCGGAGCCGGCATGAAGATCACCAGCGCGCGCGTCATCGTCACTTCCCCTGGGCGCAACTTCGTTACCCTCAAGATCGAGACCGACCAGGGCCT
>JAYVYH010000040.1:0-3649 GCA_043784385.1 Caulobacteraceae bacterium
CATGATGATCCTGCTGCTGTTCACCCCGCTGGCCGAAACCGGCGTGGCGATCTTCGGGGGCTATGCGGTGTTCTGGCTGGCGACGGAGCTGAAGTCGCCCCGGCTGGCCAGGATCAATAACCGGACTGACCTTTCCTACGGCGTCTATCTCTATGCGTGGCCGATCGCCAACACGATCATCTACTTCGCCCCAAAGACGCCCGTCGTCATCCTGGGCCTGAGCACACTGGCCGGCGCCCTGGTCATGGCGGGGTTAAGCTGGACTCTGATCGAGAAGCCCGCCCTCAGCCTCAAGCGATATTCAGTGTTCGGTCGACACAACGTCAGTCAAGGAGTTTGAAAATTTAGCGGGGTGAAATTCCTGTTCGAGATTTTCGACGCCCAATTGCAACTGATGAGCATCCTCGAATTTATTGATGGTTATTGAATTTCGTATGGCGGTGGATTCATCAAAAATTATTGAAATTAAACCACCGAAAAACAGAATTGATCCGAGAAACCCGTCAAGAGGGTTACCGTAGGCCAGTTCGCCAGCCATTACGGTTACTAGTGACGCTACCCAAGTCAATCGAGACCGCCAACCACTCAGCGTGAAAATCACGCCGAGGAGCAGGGTGCATGTCGCTACCCAACCGAAATCTATAGCTAAATCAAGTACACCACTCTCGGTGACGTGCGCGCTCCAAAGGTCGTTGAACATAGGGCCAGCTATCGGCGTGTGGTAAAAAATGCCCTCCCCTAGCCAAAGATGTTGCTGCGCGTCCCTAAAGCCAGCTGCCATGAGGTTGGCGCGTTGGGCGTTTTCATAGTCGAAACTCCCAAACGTGAAGGCAATTCCGCTGGCAGCAATTGTGACTGACGAAACCCAAAGGGGAACAAACTTCCATGCTGGAACTAGTATTAAAAAAACCGCTACTGCCGCCTCAAGCAAATATCGTCGAGCATCGATAAAATACATAGAAATAGCAATCACGACACCGGAAATTATAAGTGATATGGCCTTCGTTTGAAGTTTCTGCATTGATATAAGATTTGACAACGATGATGATAGAACACAAATCGCCACTAGTCCCACAATTCCACTCGCGTGGGTATTGCCGGTTAGGCCGCCTAACCGATCAATGTAATCAAATCCGACACGCCTCGCACCAGCGTCGGACAGCTGCCAAAAACCAGCCAGGGCACCAAGATTCGCAGCGGCATCTGCTAAGGCGAAGAAGACGGAAAACCAACCGATTGCGCCCAAAAGATCAAATCGAGCGTGGTTCATAAGTAGTAGCGGAAGTGTACCTACCGTCAGCAGATACAGGCCCCAATCGTTCAGTGTCGGCGATCGTTCTTGGAACCCGATCAATCCAAATAGCACGAAGGACAGCCAGGCAGTCGATAGGAAGAACGCGCCGAACTGGCGGCCAGGAAAAATCGGCATTGAGACTGCTGGTTTGCGGAGCCACAGAAGGGACCCGAACCCAAGCCCGCCGGCGATGGCCAGCGCGGAGATCGGCGTGATGAGGGCCGAATCCACCTGCAAGACAGTATGGGCATATAGCGAGAAGACGATTGCGAACGCTGTCAGCCAAGCGGCGATTCTTTCAAGGACGATCAGCATCAGGCGTCTCTTAGGCTCTGCGTCTCATCCTGCAACCCATGACATCCCGTTGAACACCACAGGGCAATTGTTCGCGCCACCACCCGTCACGGCGGCATTGAAGGTGCAGGCGGTCGCGTCCGTCACGAAGCCGCTCTGGCCCTTACCAGGGAGGCTTGGAAGGCCTGCGACCGTAGACGGCACGCTGATAACGCCCTTCGTCGCCGTTATCACTCCCGCTGCGTTGACGGTTGAAGATATCACCAGTGTGGTAAAGGCACCTGTTGATGGAGTTGTCCCGCCGATGGCAGGGGGTGCCTTCAGGTAGTTCACAAAGCCTGCGCCACCGATTGTTCCCGATATTGTCAAACTACCGCCAGAGAGGGTCCCCGAAAAAGTGCCATTGCCGCTGGAAGCGTCAAAATCATAGGTCTGGGTCACGAACCCGTCGCTGAAGCCCTTCCAGTCCGCCCCATTGCCAACGCCGCAATTGGAAGCCCCAATCGCGGAATTGCTGGAGCAGATCATGAAAGGCGTTCCGGCGGCGTTCTCCAGGGTCAGCAGCTGGCCATCCGTCCCGGGTTTCACGATCAAGGCGGTAGCCGTCGTGTAGCCCGTGTTGGACACGTCCTCGTTGATGGTGCCGTGGCCGAACGTGTAGAAGCCAGTCGAGGTGGCCTTCGCCGCTTGTACTCCCGCTGCGACGATCCAAGTCGCCTCGCCGGAGTTGTTCGATCCCATGACGGTGTCGCCGGCCGCCGTGCCGCTCAGGAAATCGTTGGCGGAGGCGGCCACACCCCAGAAACTCTCGCCACTAGCCCGGCCGATATATAAATATTCCTGTTGGCTGTTCGACCCGCTGAGAAAACTTGAGCGATTATAGTACGCTCCCGTTCCTTGATTATTTAAATTGATCGAACCCCACGTGAAATTGAATGGATAGACGTTGAAGTTGGTTTGCTGATCGGTGTTCATCACCGAATTGCCTGGAGTGCCATTCATATAGGTCCCGGAGAACCCCTGGAGTTGGGAGTCGGTATGCAACTGGCTGACGGAGGTATCGACGTCGAGATAGATCCCAGTTCCTTCTACGTCAGTCGTCAGCCAGATCGCTGACGAATAGTTCCTGAAGTAGAATTTGGTCTCCGAAGCGCCCTGGAACGCGCCACCAACTACACGAAGGTTGACGGCATAATTCCCGATGACGCGGCCACCATCGTGGTTGGTGATGGTGATCGTCGTGACTCCGTAGGACGAACTCGTCCCCTCCATATCGATGATATGGCCTTGTGTGTTTAGCATTGAGGTGGTGAACGCGCCGGCGCTATAGAGCCAGGCCCGCTTGTTCGTGCCGTCTTTTCTCACCCGCACGTTGGTGTAGTGGCAGTCCCAGGCTTGAATCTGGTTGATAGCGGCGGTCGTGGACACATCGGACATATTCGCCATGTCGATAGCGATGTTTTCGATTCCGAAGCCTTGGACCCAGCTCTGTTGATAGCCGCCACCTGCGAACGGTGTGCCGTCAATCACTATTGCCTTGGTGACGGAGGATGCCGGTTTAATCACAGCCGCGCCGTAACCCGTTGACCCGTTAAAAGAGTCTGGAAGACCCCAAGAACCAGCGCCACGAAGAATCTGACCGTCGTTCTGGGGTGCCTGAACCGTCAACGTCGCCGTCGTCCGGTAGACCCCCGGCGGGAAATACACCGACAGCCCCGAGTTGATCGCCGCCTGGATCGCCGCGGTGTCGTCGGTCACGCCGTCGCCCTTGGCGCCGTAGGCCTTGACGCTGGTCAGCACATAATTGGCCACGTCCGCCGCCGTGGATCTCAGCAGGCTCGTGGCGCCGGTGGGCAGAATGGGGATCTGGTCGCTGGCGACCGGGGTTCCGCGCGGCGTCAGCGCGCTTAACGGTTTGTTCTGTACGCCGGCCGGCGCGACCTGGCCGATAGCCAGGCATGCGGCATGCGGCCAGAGGCAGTATCAGATAGCGCTTCATCGGTGCTCCTAAACGGTTTGCGAGGCGGTTTGGCCGGTCCACATCGTCGCGGCCTGGACCAG
>JAYVYH010000041.1:0-7118 GCA_043784385.1 Caulobacteraceae bacterium
GCCCGGTGGGGCGCCCGTTGCAAGGCGGCGTTCGGCGAACGGGAAACCCAGACCCTCTTCGGCATCCAGCAGGGATCGACCTTTGAGGCGCTGCGGCGGGAATCGTCGGATCGGCTGATCGAGAACGGCTACGACGGCTATGCGATTGGCGGCTTGGCGGTGGGCGAAGGGCACGAGGCGATGTGCGAAGCCCTAGACTACGCGCCGGGACTTCTGCCGGCTGATCGGCCACGCTATCTGATGGGTGTGGGCAAACCGGTCGACGTTGTCGAGGGCGTGGCCCGGGGCGTAGACATGTTCGATTGTGTGTTGCCCACCAGGGCTGGCCGTCACGGCCAGGCTTGGACCTGGGCGGGGCCGATCAATCTGAAAAGCGCCCGATTCGCCGAAGACGAGACGCCCCTGGATGGCGACATCGATTGCATCGCCAGCCGTGGATACTCTAAGGCTTACCTACACCACCTTGTAAAATCAGGAGAAATACTGGCCGGAGTGCTGCTTTCCTGGCACAATCTGGCTTTCTACCAGGTTTTGATGGCCAAGCTGCGGGGCGCGATCCGGGAAGGAAGTCTCGAGTCGTTCAGGCGTGGGTTTCACGCCGGACTCGCGCCCACCGAGACTAAGCCAGCATAGTCACCGAATCGGGAACTTCGGGCCTGGGCCATCTTCCTGCGCCGGTGGCGGCGGGCGCAGGAAGTGCACAGGACTGGCCGACCTGGGGCATCCGCGGGATTCACCTAGGCCCTTGAGATAGCCGCGCCGGACGCTGCCGGCGGTGATCGCTTCGATGACCAATTGATCGTGCCTCTGAGCGCCGGACAGGGTTCGAACAAAACCAGCGAAGGGCAACAGGGTTTCGGCGGCGCCATGGACGATGGCGAGGGCGACCTTGCCGTTCTTCTGCGTCAAGCTCGGAGCCTGGGGGGTCTCGGGCTCATCTAAATCCGCCCCCAGGGCCGATGAAAGCACTCCAATCTCCCGGGTTATCTCGCCGCAATCGAGCGACCTGGGCCGGTCATAGGGATTTGTGATCGCCGCCAGCAGTACCGGCGGTATGCCCTGGCGCGAGATATTCAGGTCGTGCAGCGGCGCCAGGGCCGCCTGTGACAGGTTGGCCGTGCCCGCCCGGTCGGGTGTCTGGAGCTCACCCTGATTCGCGGGCGGTGGTTCCGCCGCCAGGGCGAGCCGTGGGACGATGGCGATCAAACCTGCCAAAAGGCCGATAAAAGGGAAAGCGCGCATTAATGGAGTTTAATTCCGATCGTGTTTTCGCGCTATCAGTCCGTGGGGTAAAACGCCGGCTTGCGGCGGGGGCGCCCCTGCGACTATGGTCCGCGCCGCTCGCCGGGTGCTTCTCTGGGGGCCGGTAGCTCAGTGGTAGAGCCCTCGACTTTTAATCGAGTGGTCGTGGGTTCGAGTCCCACCCGGCCCACCATATCGGGTGCGACAGCCTTTCTATTGCTGCTGTTGATGTTGCTGGTCCAATCGGGCCGCGCTGCTGGCGCGGCGGCGGGCGGCGGCGAGGGCGGGCGCGCCCAGGCGCATGAACTCAGGTTCGGCCAGTTCTGCGAAAGCCTGGCGAACCGACACGCCAACTGAAAGCTGGCTCTCCGCGTCGCCCTTGAACACCCCGCGCGACGGGGGGACGTCGGAGTAGTCGCGGCCGATGGCCACGGCGATGTGCCGCTCGCCCGCCAGGACATTGTTGGTGGGATCGAAGCCGATCCACCGCTGCGAGGGCAGAAACGCCTCCACCCAGGCGTGGGTGGCTTGGGGGTCGGAACGCTCGCCATGCTCGCGGTCGGTGCTTAGGTAGCCGGATACGTATCGGGCCGGCACGCCCCAGTCGCGACAAATGGTGAGCATGATATGGGCGAAGTCCTGGCAGACGCCACTGCCGGCCTTCAGGGCCTCGTCAATGGGGCTATCGGCGCCGGTCACGCCCGCCTCGTAGTCCAAGCCTTTGTAGATCACGTTATTCAGCCGATGCAGCGCGGTAAGCGGGTCCTGGTTCCGGAGATCCGGAAGCCCGTGGGTCTGGCAAAACTCGAGCAAAAGAGGTGTCGAGCACGCGAAGCCGTGCGGCTTTAGAAAATCCCAACAGTCGGCTCGCACCGCGTCTCCGGCCAGGGCCTCCCACTCGTTGATATCGACGCCGTCCGGAAGAGGTGGTGGGGCCGCGGTCTCCACAAGCGACTGGGCGGTGATGGTCAGGTATCGGTGCAGATGGGGCACGTCGAAATGGCGGACCGTATTACCCCACGTATCGACGTAGGAAAAAACCTGGGCGGACGGATCGGTTTCGAGATCGAAAGTGATCAGATTCTGGCCGTGCGCCGCTCTCGGCTGCATCCACAGCTCCATGACGCTCTCGCGGACCGCCTCGTCATAGTTGTATTGAGTCACATGTTGGATATTGAACATCATCAGGCGGGCAGCCTCATTTCCAACGGATAGGCCACGAAGGTATCGAACATGGCCTGGTGAATTGCGGTGCACTCAGCTTCGACGGCGGTGAGAATGGCGCTGGCGCCGGTGGATTCCACGTCCTCGACATCGGTGTAGGCGAGGCGGGCGTTGAGGCGGCCGGCGAGGCGGGCCGGATCGCCGCGGCCGATCTCGCGACCCCTGGACAGACGGTTGAGATGTTCCTCCATCCGGTCGGTAGAATATCGGATCGAGCGGGGAAAATCCTCGTCGAACAGCAGGAACTCCAGAATGTAGCGGGAGTTTAGATCTGCGGTGTAGGCGCGCAGATAAGGCTCCAGCGCGCAGGCCATGCGCAGCACGCTGACTAGGGCCAGATGGTCATCGAGCACGGCGCCCTGATGACCGCTGAAACAGACGCGTAGTAGCCTGGCGATCAGCCGCGCCCGCTCGAGGTGCACGCCGGTGACCATGAACCGCCAGCCTTCGCCGTGGCTCATGGTGGCGTCGGCGGCGCCTTTGAACAGGTGAAGGTCGGCAATGATCCCAGCGAGAAAATCAGGAGCATTGGCGTCGAATTCGTGTTCGGCTCGGGCGTCGGTGGCGCGAAGATAGAGCAGGTTGAGCCGCTCCCAGGTCTCGGTGGTGATCTGGTCGCGGACCTGACGAGCGTTTTCGCGGGCGCGGGAGAGGGAATCTACCACGGATCCACCTGCCCGTTCGCGGTCCAGAACCAATGCCCGGGCGGCTTCGAACGGGTTGGCGTCGGCCGCGGGTTCCCGGTCGCCGATCGCGGCGCGAGCCAATTCGGCCGCCTGAGTTCCGGCGTCCGTGCGGTCGAGAGTGGCGCTGAGCATGACCGAAGCCAGCCGGGAAAGATGCTCGGCGCGCTCAACATAGCGGCCGACCCAGTAGAGGCTATCGGCGACACGGGCGAGCATCATTGACCGGCCTCCAGATCTCCATCCGATGTCGCAGAGGCGTCGTCGGACAGGACCCAGGTGTCCTTCGATCCGCCACCCTGGCTGGAATTGACCACCAGCGAGCCGCGCTTGAGGGCGACCCGGGTCAGGGCGCCGGGGGTCACCACGACCTTGTCCCCCGAAAGGATGAATGGGCGCAGGTCGACGTGGCGAGGTTCGATCTTACCGTCGATCAGACAGGGCGCTGTGGAAAGCTGGATAGTGGGCTGAGCGATATAGTTTTTCGGATCGGCTTTGAGCGCGTCGGCGAACTCGGCCCGCTCCGCGACGCTGGCGTGAGGTCCCACCAGCATGCCGTAGCCGCCCGAAGCTCCAACCGCCTTGACCACCAGCTTATCGAGATTGGCCAGGGTGTGGTCCAGCTCGGCCGGGACGCGGCACAGAAAGGTCTTGACGTTCGGCAGAATGGCGTCCTCGCCAAGGTAATATTTGATGATCGATGGGACGAAGGCGTAGACCGCCTTATCGTCGGCGACGCCGGTTCCAGGCGCGTTGCAGATCACTACGTTACCCGACCGATAGGCGTTGAACAGTCCGGCCACGCCAAGCGAGGAGTCTCGTCGGAAACTCAAGGGGTCGATGAAGTCGTCGTCGACCCGGCGATAGATCACGTCGACCCGCCGGAGGCCGGCGGTGGTGCGCATGTAGACCAGATTGTCGTGTATCGAGAGATCTCGGCCTTCCACCAGAGGCACCCCCATCAGGCGTGCCAGGTAGGCGTGTTCGTAGTATGCCGAGTTATAGACGCCGGGCGTCAGGACCACGACCTGGGGGTTGGGACGCCAGTCTCCGGCCATCGATTTCAGCGTGGCCAGCAGCAGGTCGGGATAGCGCTCCACGGGCTTTACGCCCGCCTGGCGGAAGGTGCCGGGAAAGGTGCGCCTGGCCGCTTCGCGATTGGCCAGCATGTAGGACACCCCGGACGGCACCCGCAGATTGTCCTCCAGAACGAAGAATTCGCCATCCTCGCCACGGATCAGATCGCTGCCGCAGACGTTCACATAGGCGTTATGAGGCACAAAGAGATGCTGCATCTGGCGCCGATAAGAGGGCGCGCCGAGGATCAGATCGCGGGGCACGACGCCGTTGCCGATGATCTTTTGCGCGCCGTAGATGTCGGCCAGAAACAGGTTCAGGGCCTTCAGTCGCTGTATCAGCCCCTTTTCGATCTTGGCCCATTCAGGGGCCGAGATGATGCGTGGAAACAGATCGGTGGGAATGATCCGCTCGGTGGCGCTATCGGCGCCATAGACGGTGAACGTTATCCCTTGGAGGAGGAACGAACGCTCCAGCGTTTGCTGTCGTTCGGCTAGCTCCATCGCGCCGAGAGTCCGGATCCGGTTGTGCAGCAGTTGATAGTGCGGGCGAGTGCCGCCTTCCGCGGTGAACATCTCGTCATAGGCGAGGCCCGCCGGATAATCCTCGGGCCGCCGCATAGATTCTGAACCCTCTTGCACCGTTTGGATGTCGACCACGCGCCCGCCTGAAGCCACGAAAATGCTTGAGAAGACTTCTCCACGGCCCACCGCGGTTGCGCAACCGCTATGTGGGGGGCGGTCGCCCTCATCGCGCGTAGCCCAAACTTTGGGCGCGTGACTCCGGCGGGCTCGGCCTCTAGAGGGACAGTCGTGACTGAAAGGGTGACGTGAAGGCGCTGAGACACACCATTTCCGCCGGAGTTCTGATCACCGCGGGGCTACTGATCGCCGGTCCGGGGCGAGCCGCGCCCAACGCCGCTGTAGAAGGTGTCTTCGACGGCGCCCTGCGAACCGAAATCGAACTGGCGCTGGGCGAGGCCAAGACGGCGCCGCGCAGCGCGCTTGAAGCCCGCCGCCGGGCGATCGACGCGGCCAGGGACGCGACGGCGCTGCTGCGTTCGGAAGGCTACTATGAGGCGGTCGTGGCCCCCGACATCGTCGCGACGCCCTCGCCACGATCTCTGCTCAAGGTAACGCCGGGGCCGCGATTCAAGCTCCAGACGCCGGCGATCAATTGGGTCGGCCCACCGCCCGAGCCCTCGGCGGTGTCCGAGGTTCGCGCCGCCCTGGGTCTGGTTCCTGGCGCCCCGGGACGGGCGGCCGATATCCTGGCTGCCGAGGGACGGGCGGTGGCAGCCCTCCAAAAGCTCGGTTACGCGGATGCGGAAATCCAGCCACGCGAAGTCATCGTCGATCACGCCGACGCCACGGTCAGGCCGACGATCCGGGTCACCGCGGGCGCCCTGGTCAGGCTTGGGCCAGTTCGATCAGAGGAAAAGACCCGCTCAAGGCAGGTCTGGGTCGCGCGGTTGGCTCCTTGGGCTCCAGGAGCGACCTATGATCCGGCCCTGCTCGCCAAGCTGGAGAAGAGGCTTCTGGAGACCGGTGTCTATGAGTCCGCCACCGTGGCCCTGGGACCAGCCTCGGTCGATCGCAACGCGCCCAGGCCGGTGATTGTCACCCTGGCTGAGCGGCCCCGGCATTCGCTGGAACTGGGCGCCAGCTATTCGACCACCGAGGGTTCTGGCGCGGACGCCAAATGGACCACCTTCAACCGTCTGGGCCGCGGGGATTCCCTTATCCTCATCGCCAAGCTGTATGACATCCAACAGAAACTCGACATTGAGCAGGATCTGCCGCACTGGGGACACGCTGGCCAGACGCTAAAAATTGGCGGCGGCTTTCTGGGGGACCGGACGCCGGCCTACGACGATGTGGGCGGCGGGATTCGTCTGGATGTGATCCGTCGGGCCGACCTTACCAACTCGGTTTCCCTGGGCGGCTCGCTCGACTTCGCGTCGACGCGGGAGAAGGTGGCGCTGAATCTTCTTGCCACACCGGTGGGTGAAACCCTGAGTCTGTTGATCGCCACCGGGCGGGCGGCGTTCACCCTGGATCGTTCGAACAGCATTCTCAACCCAACCCGCGGTTGGCGCTTCGATGCCGAGACCGATCCAACCCTGATAGAAGGCGATCGGAATCTTGGCTATCTGAAGACCGAGGCGCAGGTGAGCGGTTACCTGCCCCTGGGCGGCGGTCTCCCGATCGTGGCGGCCCGCGTCAAGTTTGGGTCGATCCTTGGTGGCTCCATACCCGGTGTTCCTGCCGACCGTCGCTTCTTCTCCGGTGGCGGTGGGTCGGTTCGCGGATATGGCTATCAGGCCGTTGGGCCTCGACTGTCGGACAACACCCCGGAAGGGGGGCTGTCGCTGACCGAGGGCTCGATCGAGCTGCGGCAACGCCTGTCCAAGAGCTGGGGTCTGGTTGCCTTTGCCGACGTGGGCGGGATAGGGACTTCGTCGGTCCCGAGTTTCGACAACCTCGCGATCGGCGTGGGCGCCGGCGTCCGCTACGATCTGGGTTTTGCGCCTCTGCGGCTGGACATCGCCACGCCGGTCAATTCGCGGCGGGGAGACAGCCCCGTTCAGATCTACATAAGCATCGGCCAGGCGTTTTGAACCGCGTCGGCCTGAAGATTGTCCTGGCCTGCGCGATGATCCTGGGCCTGGTGACGGCGCTGGTTCGCTATGGCCCGACGACAAAGACGGGTCAGGCGATGATCGTCAATCTGGCCACTGGCGTCAGGGTCGGCGACCTGGGCTGGCTGAAGGTCGCGGGCCTGGCCGGAGACCCCTGGAGCGACTTCACCCTCGCGCGGCTGGAGATCGCCGATCCGCGCGGCGTCTGGCTTTCCGCCCACGATTTGCGGGTTTCGTGGCGGCCGGGGGTA
>JAYVYH010000042.1:0-11818 GCA_043784385.1 Caulobacteraceae bacterium
TATATCCCGTCCGGCCGGACGGGGACCCTGGCGGTGATCGCGCTGGACGGCCCGGCGAACAATACGGTGATCGACACCGTCACGACCAAACCGGGCGCCCGGACGGGAACCGTCGACCTCAAGACGGGACGGATCTATCTGCCCTCGGCGTCGTATGCGCCCGCCGACGCGCCCGGTCAGCGGCCGGGGATAACGCCCGGATCGTTCGCGGTTTTGGTGGTCGGTCGATAGCCACCGCGCACCATGGGATCACCGGGCGAAGGCGATTCTGGCTTCAAGGCCCGGGCCGGCGTCGTGCAGGGTCAACTCCGCCCCGTGCAGCCGGGCCACCGCGGCCACCAACGCCAGGCCAAGGCCGTTACCGGGCGTCGATCGGCTCGACTCCAGGCGGTGAAACCGGTTCAGCACTCTTGTCCGCTCAATGGCCGGCACTCCTGGCCCGTTGTCGATAACCGAGACCTGGACGCCTGACGACGCAACGCCGGCCGGCGCCGCGCACCGGACACGAACAGCCGCGCCGGCGCCGGCATGGCGCAGGGCGTTCTCGACCAGATTGACCAGCATCTGGGTGAGCAACTCTGGATCGCCGTCGATGGTCAGGGGGCCGGTCGTCTCAAGGCTTAGCGATCCGCCCGCGTCCTCCGCCGACGGCGCGAAAGCCTCCACCACGGTGCGCGCCACCTTGCTGAGATCGGTTGGGTGGAAAGCGGCGCGGCGGGCGCCGCCCTCGATCTGGGAAATGCGCAGCAGGGCGGCGAAGGTGCCGAGGATTGCATCCAGATCCTCCAGCGCCGCCTCGGTGGTTTCGACACCTCCAGCGGATACAAGACTGGTCTCCAGCCGCTGGCGCAGGCGAGTGAGCGGGGTGCGCAGATCGTGGGCCACGTCCTGCGATACCTGCCGCAGGTTCTCCATCAGGCCGGAGATACGGTCGAGCATCCGGTTGAGGGTGATCGCCAGATGGTCGAGTTCGTCGTCGTCGCCGCGCACAGGCACCCGGCGGCTCAGGTCGCCGTCGATGATCGCCTGGGCCGTGCCGTTGATCGAGGCGATGCGCCGCTGGACCCCGCGGCCAAGGCCATAGCCTCCGGCTATCCCCAGAATGAGAACGCCGAGGAAAGCCACCGCGAAGCCGCGCAGTAAGACACCGTCCAGGGCCTCCACGCGCTCAGCGTCGTCGCCTACCAGCAGTCGAAAGCCGCCCGGCAGGGTGGTGGCGTAGAGGCGGGTGCGTTCGGGATGATCGCCCCGTTCGTTCACCGTACCTATGGACCAGCCCGGCGGCGCCTTGGGCAAGATCAGTCGGCCGGCCAGAACTGTCCCCGCGGACGACACCAATCCATAGTCAAGAGCGCCCGGCGCGCGGTCGCGTTCGCGCACCGCCTGAACCACGCCGGAGAGTCCCTCGCTGTGATATTCCCGCGCCATGGCGGCGGATTCGAACAGGATGCGCTTGTCGAATTGACGCCCAAGGGCGGCCCTGGTGGTCAGCAGCGTGACCACGCCCAGCGCCACCACGGCGACGGCGAAGATCACGGTGTAGAACGCCGCCAGTCTCAGGCTCGATGAACGGAACACGCGGCCTCACGGCTCCCGGATGCTGTAGCCGGCGCCGCGCACGGTGTGGATCAACTCCGGCGATCCTTCGCGGGCCAGCTTGCCCCGAAGGCGGCTCATATGGGTCTCGACGATGTTGGTCTTGGGGTCGAAATGGAAGTCCCAGACGCTCTCCAGCATCATCGTGCGGGTGACGATTCGGCCGGCGTTGCGCATCAGATATTCCAGCAACTGGTATTCGCGGGGCTGGAGATCGATACGCTGTCCGGCCCGCGTAACCGACCGGGTGAGCAGATTGATCTCCAGATCGCCGACCCTGAGCGCGACCTGGACCTCCTGTGGCGGCGGGCGGCGGGCCAGAGCGTTGACCCGGGCCAGAAGTTCGGCGAAGGCGAAAGGCTTGACCAGGTAGTCGTCGGCGCCGGCTTCGAGCCCTTCGACGCGGTCGTCTATGCCCCCGATCGCCGTGAGCAGCAGAACCGGGGTCTTGACCTTGGCGGCGCGGATGGTCCGCAGGATCGACAGGCCGTCAAGTTGCGGCAGCATACGGTCGAGAATGATCACGTCATAGGGCTCGCCCGCCGCCAGCAGCAGACCATCGCGCCCTGAAGCCGCGTGATCGATAACGTGCCCAGCCTCGCCCAGCGCCCGCTTCAGATAGGCGGCGGTCTCCCGGTCATCTTCGACAAGCAGCAGCTTCATGCGTGGTCCTAGTCGGGGTTTTTGCCCTCGGCCTTGTTTTCCAAAACCTTGCCGGTCATGGCGTCAACGCCGACTTCATAGGTGTGGCCGCCGGACTTGATGTCGAACGAATAGCGCAGACCGCTGCCGCCGGCTTCTTTTTCGAGCTCCTGGTCGGTCATCACGCCGCCACGGGTCTTCATGGCGATGGCGCGGGCCGCGTCGATTGAGATCGTGGCCTTGGTGGCGAGCTCATGGCCCTTGTAGGTGGCGGGCGTGACAGTGGTCCGGGTGGTCGTGTGGGTGGTGGTTTGGCTGGTCATCTGGGCGTGCGCGCCGGCCAGAGGGATGGCGAGGCTTGCCACGGCGGCGATGGATAGAACGAAACGATTCATGTCATGAAATCCTGAGTTGCGGTTGTTCCCCCGATGTCTCGGTCAATCGACCTTTGCAGCTCTCGGCGCCATGTCTCGGGCAATACGGATTGCCAACCACTCTTGCGTGTTTTGGCCGATCCAGCGTTAAGAAGAATATCGCTTCGAGGTCCCCTGGGGATCGGGCAAGCGGCGAGAGTCCTATGGAGCGACCCGGCGGAATGGCTTCGGCGAAGGACATTGCCAATCGCAAGCCGATCACCGCAGCGCTGATGCTGGCGACCCTGATGGTGACGCTGGATTCCACCATCGCCAACGTGGCCCTGCCGCATATCCAGGGCAGCGTCTCGGCGGCCCAGGACCAGATCACCTGGGTGCTGACCTCCTACATCATCGCCACCGCGATCATGACGCCCCTGTCGGGGTGGCTGGCCCAGAAGATCGGCCGCAAGCGCATGTTTCTGATGTCGATCTTCGGTTTCGTGATCGCCTCGATGCTTTGCGGCATCGCCACCAGCCTGCCGGAAATCGTGTTTTTCCGGCTGCTCCAAGGCATCGCCGGCGCGTCGATGATGCCACTGTCGCAGAGCGTGATGCTGGACATGTATCCGCCCAAGCAGGTGCCGCAGGTGATGGCGATCTGGAGTTCGGCGGTGATCCTCGGGCCGATCATGGGGCCGGCCCTGGGCGGCTGGCTGACGGAAGACCTATCGTGGCGATGGGTGTTCTTCATCAACTTGCCGATCGGCATCCTGGCCTTCCTGATCCTGAATTTCTACATGGATCGGGACGAGGGTGGGCGGGAGCGGCCGTTCGATTTCCTGGGTTTCGGCGCCCTGGTCACCTTCGTGTGCGGCTTTCAGCTGCTGCTCGACCGCGGCCCCAGCCAGGACTGGTTCGATTCCAAGGAGATCTGGGTCGAGGCCACCATGGCGGTGGTCGGGCTCTGGGTGTTCGTCGTCCAAACAATCACGGCCGAACACCCATTCTTTCACCGGGACCTGGCCAAGGACCGCAATTTCGTCACCACCACCATCTTCGGCTTCTTCACCGGCGCGCTGCTCTATGCGTCATCGGCCCTGCTGCCGACGCTGATGCAGAACCTGCTAGGTTTTTCGGTGCTTCAGAGCGGCTACGCCAGCATGCCGCGGGGGCTGGGCTCGCTGATCGCCTTCCTGGCCGTGCCCATGCTGTTGCAGCGGTTCGGAGCCCGGCGGGTGCTGTTCGCGGGACTGATCTTGTCCATGGTCGCGCTATGGCAGATGACCCAGTTCGATCTGTCGATGACCGCGGAGCCGATCATGATCTCGGGATTGGTTCAGGGTCTTGGGACGGGTCTGCTGTTCGCGCCGCTGACGACGCTCGCCTATGTGACGCTCTCGCCGGTTCACCGCACCGAGGGCACCATCGTCAGCACCATGGCGCGCAGCCTGGGTTCCAGCGCCGGCATCTCGGTGATTCAGGCCGGGATCATCAGCAAGTCGGCCATGGCCCACTCGGTTCTGGCCAACCATGTGCAGCCTAGCGATCCTGTCTTCACCGCGGTGAACCCCGCGTTCATGAACCCGAACACCACTCTAGGCGCCGAGATCCTGAACGGCGAGTTAACCCGCCAAGCCACCATGATCGCCTATGATGCGGTGTTCGGCATGATGATCCCGATCGTGATCGTCATGATCCCGCTGCTGTTGTTCATCCGCCCGCCGGCCCAGCCGGCGGTGGCGCATTTGGAGGCGGTGGACTAGCAATAGGTCTGGTCAAACGACTTGCCCGGCGCTCCAGCCGCTCGCCCAGGCCCATTGGAAGTTGTAGCCACCCAGCCAGCCGGTGACGTCCACCACCTCGCCGATGAAATACAGGCTGGGGACCGCCTTGGCGGCCAGGGTGCGTGAGTCCAGGCCATCGGTGTCGACGCCACCGAAGGTGACCTCCGCGGTGCGATAACCTTCCGATCCCACCGGCTTGACGCGCCAGGCGTTCAGCGCTTCCGCGACGCGCCGGAGGGTCTTGTCGGGCGTATCGGCGAGATTTCCGGCCGCGCCTTGCGTCTCCGCGATCAGCTGGGCCAAGCGACGCGGCGTGACCTCGGCGAGCAGGGTGTGAACTGCCTGGCGCCCGCGTGTGCTCCGCGCCGCCTTCAGCATTTCGAACACGTCCGTTCCCGGCGCCATGTCCAGTTCGATTTCCTCGCCCTCGCGCCAATAGGACGAGATCTGCAGGATGGCCGGGCCGGATAGCCCCCGATGGGTGAACAGCATGGCCTCGTCGAATGCGGTCTTCCCGTGCCGTGCCCGGGCACCCACCGCCACGCCGGCGAGGGGCTTGAGCCGTTCCAGCAGGCCGGTTTCGAAGGTCAGGGGGACCAGGGCGGGGCGGGTCTCCACCACCGCCAGGCCGAACTGCCGCGCCACGTCGTAGCCGAAACCCGTGGCCCCCATCTTGGGGATCGACTTGCCGCCCGTGGCGACCACCAGGGCCCCGCAGGCGATACTCGCGCCGTCCAGTGTCATCGCGAAACCGCCGGGGGTCTTTTCGATATTCTGCACGGGCGCGCCCAGCTTCAGCATCACCCGGGCCGCGCGCATTTCGGCCAGAAGCATATCGACGATCTGCCGGGCGGAGCCGTCGCAGAACAGTTGGCCAAGGGCCTTTTCATGCCAGGCGATGCCGTGGCGATCGACCAAGGTTATGAAATGCGAGGGGGTGTAGCGTTTGAGGGCCGAGATGCAGAAGCGTGGGTTCCGCGACAGGAAAGCCGATGGCGCGGTGTTAATGTTGGTGAAGTTGCACCGCCCACCACCGGAGATGCGAATCTTTTCGCCCACCGCGACGGCGTGATCGACGATCAGCACTCGGCGCCCGCGCTTGCCGGCCTCGATGGCGCACATCATCCCGGCCGCCCCCGCGCCGATCACTACGACATCGAATCTCTCCACGGTGGTCTTCATGGAGTAGGGTCTACACCCTGTTTGCACCGCTGCCTGGATCGCCGATGGCCTGGACCCGACTGTATGATCAAGAAGAGCCCCAGCGGGTCAACCGCTGGCTGGCTCAGAACGGCGTGTGTTCGCGGCGCGAGGCCGAGACCCTGATCGCCAGGGGCCTGGTCTCGATCGACGGCGCGACGGTGACCGACCCCGGCCGCAAGATAGAGACGGGTCAGTCTCTGACCCTGGCCGACGCGGCCGGATCGGGCCTCGGCGCCGCCCTGACGGTGATCCTACACAAGCCGGCGGGGGTGGTCTCGGCCCAGCCGGAAGCCGGCCAGATCCCCGCCGCGCGGCTGCTTACTCGCGCGTCCCTGATAGGCGACAGTCCGGTCATCCCCGACCGAGACACTCGCCTGGCTCCCGTCGGGCGCTTGGACATGGATTCCCGGGGCTTGTTGATCCTGTCCGAGGACGGCGTGGTGGCCAAGGCGGTGATCGGCCCCGCCGCCGAGCTTGAAAAGGAGTATCGCGTGGCGGTGATCGGCCAGATCACCGACCGCAATCTTGCCCTGCTGCGCCACGGGCTGGAACTGGACGGCCGGCAATTGAAGCCCGCCGAGGTGACGGTGATCGCCGAGCAGCGCTTGCGCGTCGTGCTTCGTGAAGGCCGCAATCGCCAGATTCGGCGGATGTGCGACCTGGTGGGCTTGAAGGTGGTCGATCTGTTCCGGGTCCGCGTGGGGCCGATCTTGCTTGGCGATCTGCCCGAGCGCCGCTGGCGGGTTCTCAGTCCCAATGAGCGCGACGCCCTGCTGGCGGCGCCGGCCAGCTCATAAGGAAAAAGGCTCTCTTCCTGGCGGGAAGGGAGCCTTGATAAATTCCGGTGTCAGGGAACGTTGTAGCCGTCCATGTGGGCGCCGAGGAACTTGCCCTTTTCCACGATCTTGTGGATCAGGCCGGTCACTGGATCGGTGTAATTGTAGGTGCGCGGGCCACTGTCGCAGGGCTCGGTTCCGACGACCAGGGCGGGCGCGCAGATCACCTCGCGCGACTGCGGGTCGTGGACGCCCGTATACTGATAATATTCGTACCGCCTGACCAGAGCGAGATCGCCGGGCTTCATCTTGTCATCGTCCACCCGGTTGCGTCCGCCAGACTTGCCCGCGGGCCGTTGTTGGAGGAGGGACCAACTGATCGTTACGGGGTTACCCTTGGCGCCCTTGAGGGGGATAAGGTTCTTCTGCAGACGGTCAAGGTCCACGGGGACCTTGCTGAACGAGGTGTAGGTCTTGGCCCAGAACGCCTGACCCCATTGCGGTCCCAGGTTCTCGGGCGCTTCAGCCTCCGCATGCACAACCGGCGCGGCTCCGACGATCGGCGGGGGAACATAGGCCTGGACGGGCATGGCCGGGATCGGCGGGGCCGGAGCAAACACAGGCATATAGGGGTTGACGGGGGTGGTGGCGATCCAGGGTGCGTTCATCAACGTGCCTTGCGCGGCGGGGTTGGGCACCTTCCAGTGATAGCCGACCTTGCCCAGGACGGCGGTCGGGGCGAAGCTCAGCCCGAAGTGATCGCAGCCGCTGGTGGCGTAGCCCGCGCCCTGGCCCAGCAGCCAGCAGGAGTCGCCCTGGGTAAGGGGCGGCTTGGCGATATAGACAACTCCGTCGCCCGATGGCGGCAAGGCGCCTGAGATGAAGGAGCCCCATTTGGCCGTCCATTTCAGATTGACCGGATCCCAGGTCGCGGCCCAGGTGACGCGGACTCCCTTGGCGCCGCCGATCGCGGTTTCATCGAATTGTGCCATCGTCGGTATGCCGAAACGCTGGACATATTCCTGACCCAGGAAGTTCGAAGGAAATTCCCGGGTGATGTCAGCGGGTGTGATGTCATCGACCTCGATCTCGAAGCCGTAGGCGGTCTGGCCAGTGTCGTTGACACAATCGAAGTTGCCAAGCGAACCTATGGCCTGACCATAGGCGGGCCCCAGCGTCGCGGCCGTCACCGCCGCAGCCACTAGCAGAAGGCGTGCATTCATTATAACTATCCCTCGCGTGTTGAGCCGTTTGATAACTATTCCAATTTGACATGACTTCGAGATGCTTATCGGCGCGTAGCTAATATATTCACTCCGAGAGATTACCCGATGGTTCCGTCCACTGTTGATGCAGCGAGAGAGCAAAAAGGTTCAAACTATTTTCCACAATTGTAGGTGGGCTGGCGGCGGACGCGGAAGCGAGTCATCCTTGGCGACCAAGGTGGAGGAACGACGGCTATGAGGAGGACGTCAGCGATCGGTCTGGGA
This sequence comes from Caulobacteraceae bacterium, assembly GCA_043784385.1. GTDB lineage: Bacteria > Pseudomonadota > Alphaproteobacteria > Caulobacterales > Caulobacteraceae > Acaudatibacter. The sequence continues at coordinate 7,848 of JAYVYH010000042.1, forward strand.
TTGATGCTTGCCCTATCCTGTAACGCCGCCAGGGCGGAACCGGCGGGTCATAATGTTCGTCTTCTGGGCGCGGCCCCGTCCGCCATGACCCGGCGCCGTCCGGTTTCGTCCTCGACCTGCGGATCAAACCTGGCGACGGTGAGTTCCAGAGTACGGTCGAAAGCTGGTTCGCCGCGATCGTCGCGCCGGCCGGTTCGGGCGAGGTCTCGGGAGCCTGCGTCGAGAAACACTGCGCCCTGACCGTGCAGCTGAATTCCCGCAAGCTGGCTTTGACAGGCGATATTCTCGATCCCGCCGGAGAAGTTTCCGTCCGCTTCGTGGTCAAGGATGATGAGGACAAGGCCGTCCAAACCGGGCACCCCAGCCTTAGCGTCCTGACCGGAGCGGTCCCCGCCTGGGAGCGTTGGCGGCGCCGGCGGGAAGGCCGCCCTGGTCATCGCCGTCGATCCGCCCAAGAATTCGGACGCCTTCGACACCTTCGTGGAATCAGTCGCCGCCAGCCGCGATGGGCGCAGGCAGGTCGGCACTACCCGCGTGAATGGCAACCCTGAGATGCGGTATGAAGAAGGCGGCACCGTGGTGGGTGCCGCCTTTCACGACCGGGACGCTGGCTCGGCCCAGATCGTCTACACCTATCGCATCGACTGGGCGGAGGCCTTCGAACCCTTCGACAGGATCGTTCAGCGAACAGTTCAAGGTCGCCGACGACGTCAAGCCGTAGGGTCTGCCTTCAGACTTTCAGTCGCAGCTTGCCCATGTAGTCACGTTTGCCCAGCTTCACGCCCTTCGACCGCAGGATGTCGTAGGTGGTGGTGGCGTGGAAATGGAAGTTGGGAATGGAGAATGACATCAGAAAGTTCTCGGCGACAAACGGCATTTTGAACTCGCCAAGCTTGAACACCACGTCGCGGCCCTCCAGTCCGTTGACCAAATCCGGGGTCAGCTTGGTGAGCGCGGCCTGGGTGTCGGAGACGATCTTCTGAAGGTCGGCGTAGGTCATCTCCGGCATGGCGCTGGGTGGACCGAACACGCCGGCCTTGCAGCCCTCGATCGCGTGGAGGGAATGGTGCTGGACCGACCAGATCTGGAAGGCCAGAGGCAGCATGTCACCGACTAGGCGCACGTCAACGAGCGCGTTGGGGTCAGTCCCGGTCTCGGTGCAATGCGCCAGACCCTTGTCCAACACGCCCGCAACGGCACCCAGGGTCTGGAGATAGCCCGCCACCGTTACATCATAAAGTGAAATCGCCATGGGTCGTCTCCTGGCCCGATTGTTATTTCACGGGGTCGGCCATCCGCCTAACCGCTTGCGCCACACCCGACAAGGGCTGCGATCGAACCGCGTCGAACATCTAGAACGGGTTCTCAGTCGGCAGACCCAAAAGGTGACGGCCCAGTTGTTCGGTGACCCGGTCCGGATGGGCGTTGATGTGCAAGGGCATGGCCTGGAAATCCCGATAGCGCCGTTCGAACGCCGGCCCCTCGCGCAGGCCGGCGCCCCCGAGCACACGCAGGATCAGGCGCATCGCGTCGTCGCACAGCCGGGCGGCCGTCATGCCGGCAGACATCTGGTCCAGGTAGTCCGCCTCGGTGGGAATTGTCCCGGCGGCGATCCGCGCGTCAGTCCGGCGGCAGGCATCGCGCACGATGGCGCGGGCGGCGCTGATAAGGGCTCCTGCCTGCCCCAGATTGGTATGGATTGTCGGACGTTCGATCATCTTCACACCCAGGATCGCCCGCCGGTCCTGGATACTGGCGCAGGTCTCCCGTAGAGCGGCGTCGGCCACGCCCACGGTTATCCAGCCAAGCCAGAGGTCCGAGAGGGCGACCCAATCTTCGCGGTAGCGGCCACTGACCACCGCAAGGGCTGGGTCGCGCAGGGTTTCTCGGAAACGGGGTGGGAAGGGAACTACCAGGGACGTGGGCGTCCGCGCGCCTTGATAGTAGACATGGTCTGTGGCCGAGGCGCGCAGGCTCATCGCTTCCCAGTCCGGATCGATCCGCACGCCGTCCTGATCGGCGTCCACCAGCGCGAAGCAGACCGCGCGTTCACCTTCCGGCGCGAAGCTCACTCCTATGAAGTCCGCATAGCGGGCGCCGGTCCCGAACGCCGCGACACCGTCCAGGATCGTGGTGTCCCCGCCGGCGCGCCCCTTGGTCGCCGTACCGGCGCCGGCCGGGAAGCAGACCCAGCGATGGTTCTCCGTCACCGAACGCAGCAGATCGGCGTTGGACGGCCCCAGCAGGCCGCAGAACAGGTGGAACGTGGCTAGGTGGTTCCACAGGCACCACGCCGTCGAGGCACAGGCGCCGGCGACCGCCTCCAACTCCTGGCCGATCTCGACCACCGAACCGGCCAGGCCGCCAATTTCCGTCCCCGCCGACAGACGCATCACATCGCTGGCTTTGATCGCGGCGATGACGTCGGCCGAGATCGAACGGGTTCGATCCGCCCGCGCCGCCTGGGCGGCGATAGCCGGCAGAAGGGGGTTAATTCGCAAGGTGGATCAGACCGTGCGCTTGGATCGATCGCGGGCGTTGGCCCCCTGGATCGCGGTGCGGGCGGTCTCCCACTGTTCGTCTGTCCAGTCGCGCAGGCGGCCGAAACCGCCGCCGCCGGCCTGATGGGCGGCGCCGTCGATGGCGATGGTTTGGCCGTTCACATATTCAGAACCAGGGGCGAACAGGTAGATGGCCAGATTGGCCAGTTCGGGCATCCGTCCAACCCGCCCCATGGGGTTGCCGGGCGCGCTCTCGCTGGATCCGCTGGGCTCGCTGTTGGAGTCCGCCGGGTTGAGCCGCGCCCAGGCGCCCTCGGTGGGAAAAGGTCCGGGCGCGATGGCGTTGAAGCGAATGCCCCGACCGCCCCATTCCACGGCCAGGGACTGGGTCATGATGTTCAGGCCGGCCTTGGACATGGCCGATGGTACGGTGAACGGACCCCCGTTCCAAACCCAGGTGGTCAGGATCGAGGTGACGGCGCCCGTCTTGCCCTCGGCCAGCCAGCGTTTGCCGCAGTCCAGAGTGACGAAGAACGAGCCCCGGAAGACGATGTTGGAAATCGCCTCGAAACCGCGCGGCGACAGGTCTTCGGTGCGGCTGATGAAATTGCCGGCGGCGTTGTTGACCAGACCGGTCAGCGCCCCGCCATCGGACCAGACGGTATCCAGCATCTCGCCGATAGCCTCGGGAACGCGGATGTCGCAGGCGATCGGGACAACCTTGCCACCATGACCGTCCATCAGTTCCTTGGCGGTTTCTTCAAGAACCCCGCCGCGCCGACCGCAGATATAGACGACGGCGCCCATCATCAGGAACCCCTCGGCCATCACCTTGCCCAGACCCGTGCCGCCGCCGGTGATCAGGATCCGCTGGCCGTTCAACAGGCCGGCTTTGAACATCAGGTCGTCGGGGGTCATGGCGTTCCTCCAGGGGCGTCGGAACTTCGCGCCCGCTTTAACGGCTACGTCACACCTTCTCGCTGCGTCAGGTCAACCAGCTTGTGGCGAGAGCCATTGCCTGATTTCGTCTTTCGAGAGACCGGAGGAAACCATGTCGGAAAGCCGTTTCACGTCCACGCCGCATCAGACCCTGGTCTGCGATGTCCCCCGTCCGGCGGTAAGCCGGATAACGCTCAACCGGCCGGACAAGATGAACGCCTACACTTTCACCATGACGCAAGAGCTTCTGGCGGCGGTCGCCGCGTACAGGGATGATGACTCCTTTCGTGCTCTCGTGATCACGGGGGCGGGCGGCCGCGCGTTCTGCACGGGCGGCGACATCTCCGGCGCCGAACCCGAACATAGCCTGAAGGTGCAAACCCAGCCGATGGGAGCCGGCCGCGAGATGCGCGAGGGCATGCAGGCGGTGGTAGTGGCGCTGCGAAGTCTCGACAAACCCAGCGTGGCGATGATCCGCGGCTACGCGGTAGCCGGCGGCCTGGCCCTGGCCGTCGCTTGTGATTTCCGCTT
>JAYVYH010000043.1:0-14059 GCA_043784385.1 Caulobacteraceae bacterium
GCGACGACCGAGGAAGAAAAAGCCTCATGGGCCCTGGAACCCGGCTGGGCTCGGGCCAGGAGGGCGCGGTTCGCCAAGATCTCGGCGGGCCGGACCGCCATGCAGGCCAACGACGACTATCTGTCCGGCAAGGTCGCGGACTTCAAGGAGCGCAAGCAGTACGACCGCATGCTGAGCGCCGAGGAACTGATCGGAAAGCAGCTCGACGCCAACTTCAGGATCATGGAGCAGATCCGGGCGCGGGTCGACACTATCGTCAAGGATCCCAAAACCGCCGCCGCCCTGAAGCCCTACTATCCGTTCGGCTGCAAACGCCCGACCTTTCACGACGAATATCTGCCGGCTTTCAACCTGCCGCATGTCCATCTAGTGGATACCGCGCCGGGCGGGGTGGCCCAGATCAATGAAGGCGGCGTGGTCCACGACGGCATCGAATATCCGCTGGATGTGCTGGTCTACGCCACCGGCTTCCAGTGGATGGCGACCTCGACATTCAACATGATCACCGGCCGCGACGGCCGTACCCTGACGCGGAAGTGGCAATCGGAGGGAACCCGGACGTTCCTGGGGCTGCACAGCCAGGGATTCCCGAACCTGTTGATCGTCGCCGGCCCACAGGGCGGCGGTGGAAGCTTCAATTTCACCGACGCGATCGAGGCGCACGGCGAATATGTCGTTTGGCTGCTGCAAACCATGCGGGATCGCGGCGCCCAAATTGTCGATATCCGGACCGAGCCGGAGAGCGACTATGCCGAACATTGCCGGACGGCCGACATCGCCACGGCGCCGTTGCGTGACTGCATTTCCTACTACAACGGTCACGGCGAAGCGGAGCCCGGCAGCCTCGCCTACTACGGCGGCAATCGCTGGCACAAACTACGGGCGGAAGCCCAGACGACCCTGGAGCCGTATATTTTCGAGGGAGCCTGACGGCTCCCCTCAGCCAACCCGTCCGGCCGCGGCCAAGCTCTCCCGCTTGAGGTTCATCAGCACTTTGGGCGTGCTGCCGCGCAGGCCGGCGCGCACCAGGGGAGCCGGAACCAGCAGATTGGCCTTGACCCGGTTGATGTAGATCACCCGCGTCCCGGCCCCGCCGTTCAGCGACTCCAGGCGCCATTCGCCATCCTCGATCTGCAGGTCGCCGCCAGCCTTCTTGAAACGGATCAGGCTGTAGGGCTGGTATTCGGAGCGTACGACATTGTGGATGTCCGGCAGGAAGAGGTTGCCGTGCGAATACTGGTCGCGCACGTCCCAGCCCTGGCGCTGGTCGCCCCGCAGCACGGTGCAGCTGGCCAGATCGGCGATGAAGCGCCCGGCCAGACGGCAATCGGTCATCACCGCCCAGACCGTGCTCGGCGGGGCGGCGATATCCACCGCGGCGCGAATCAAGGCCGCGCCTTCCGTATCGGGCAGGACTTCCGCCCAGGCCTGGCCTCGGGCCAGCGTCTTCTGCGTCAAGGCGGTGGGGGCCCAGGCGAAAAGCGGCGTCGCGGCGAGGCTGGCGGCGAGCGCCAACGCCAGAACATTTAGATTCATCGGAGATCCAGATCGGACGCCAGCGGCGCCGGGGGCATCACCCCTTATGCTGTTTTGTGCGTTTTCGCACGTTCCGTGGAGGACTGGGCGCCATGGACGGCGCGCTTGGGGAAACATAACCGGAACATAGCTTGGTAATCCTGAGTCCCAATGGTATCGGCGACCCGGATGCCGGAGCCCGCCCCCCCCATGCCTGAACCCTTCGCCGGCTGGTTCGCCGCGCGCGGCTGGGCGCCCCGGGTCCACCAGCTTGAGATGATCGAAAAGGGCCGCCAGGGCCGGCACGCGTTGCTGATCGCCCCTACCGGCGGGGGCAAGACCCTGGCGGGTTTTCTGCCCAGCCTGATCGATCTGGCCGAACGGCCGCCGCGCAACGCCCCGCCCGGAATACACACGCTTTATATCTCGCCGCTCAAGGCCCTGGCGGTCGACGTCGAGCGCAATCTGATGACACCGATCGCCCAGATGGGGCTGGCCATCAAGGCGGAGTCCCGGACAGGCGACACCGGCGTCGCTCGGCGACAACGCCAGCGGATCAAGCCGCCGGACATACTGCTCACCACGCCCGAGCAGCTGGCGCTGTTCTGCGCCTGGGAGGGCGCGCGGCGGTATTTCGAGGATTTGAAGTGCCTGATCATCGATGAGATTCACGCCATCTGGCCCTCCAAGCGCGGCGATCTGCTGGCGCTGGCGATGGCCCGGCTCCAGGTTTTCGCTCCTGATTGCCGCCGGATAGGCCTGTCGGCGACGGTGGACGACCCCGACCTGATCCGCGACTGGCTGTCGCCGTCGGGCAAGGACGCCGTGGACCTGGTGCGAGGCGCGCCGGGCGCGCCGCCGCTGGTGGAGGTGCTGCTGTCGGAGGATCGCGTTCCCTGGGCCGGCCACACCGCCCGCCATGCGATGCCGGAAGTCTATGACGCCATCCGCGGCGCCCGCACCGCCCTGGTGTTCGTCAATACGCGGTTCCAGGCCGAGTTCGCCTTTCAGGAGCTGTGGCGCCTGAATGAGGACAACCTGCCGATCGCCCTGCATCACGGCTCCCTGGCCGCCGAACAGCGCCGCAAGGTCGAGGCGGCCATGACCCGGGGCGAACTACGCGCGGTGGTCTGCACCTCGACCCTAGACCTCGGCGTCGACTGGGGCGATGTCGATCTGGTGATCCAGCTCGCATCACCAAAAGGCGCCTCGCGCATGGTCCAGCGGATCGGCCGGGCCAACCATCGTCTGGACGAGGCCAGCCGCGCGCTGTTCGTGCCGGCCAATCGCTTCGAGATGCTGGAATGTCAGGCCGCACGCGAGGCGATCGCCGAGGACGCCTTCGACACCGAGCTGCCTCGAACCGGTGCGCTGGACGTGCTGGCCCAGCACATCATGGGGTGCGCCTGCTCGGAACCGTTCGACTTGGTGGCGCTGCATGACGAAATACGCGGCGCTGGACCCTATCGAAACCTGACCTGGGAAGACTTCGAGGCGGTGGTCGATTTCGTCGCCACCGGCGGCTACGCCCTGCGCGTCTATGACCGTTTCGCCAGGATCGTGCGCGGCCAGGATGGTCTTTGGCGCGCCCGCACCGCCGAGATGATCCTGCGCCACCGGCTGAACGTCGGGGCCATTGTCTCGGCCGCGATGCTTTCAGTGCGGATATCGTCTGGCAAGCGCGCCACGCCGGGGCGCAAGATCGGCGAGGTCGAGGAGGGCTACCTCGAGGTGCTGGACGTCGGCGACACCTTCATCTTCGCGGGATCGACATGGCGGCTGATGGGCGTCACCCAGATGGATGTGCTGGTGACGCCAGCCCCCGGCGAGGAAGCCAAGATGCCCTCCTGGGGCGGCTCGAAATTTCCGCTATCGACGTTTCTCGCCCAGCGGGTGCGGGCGATGATGTCGGACCCCGACCATTGGCGGGCGCTGCCGGGCGACGTGCGCGAGTGGCTGGAAATCCAGCGCGACCGCTCGATCATCCCGGCTCCGGACGAGATGTTGCTGGAGACCTTTCCGCGCGGCCAGCGGCATTTTCTGGTCTGTTATCCGTTCGAAGGCCGGCTGGCTCACACCACCTTGGCGATGCTGCTGACCCGGCGGCTCGAACGGGCCGGCGTCGGACCGGTGGGTTTCGTCTGCAACGACTACGCACTGGCGGTCTGGTCGATGAAAACCATGGAAGATCTCGACTTCGCCGCCCTGTTCGACGAGGATATGCTGGGCGACGACCTTGAGGCCTGGATGGCGGAAAGCCCGATGATGAAGGGCGCGTTCAAGACCTGCGCCCTTGTCTCGGGCCTAATCGAGAAGCGCAATACCCGGGACAGCAAGAGCGCCCGCCAAGTCAGCTTTTCCACCGACCTGATCTTCGATGTGCTGCGTCGGCACCAGAGCGATCACCTGCTGCTGCGCTGCGCCCGGGCCGACGCCGCCCAGGGCCTCATAGACGTGGCGCGGTTGGGCCTGTTGCTGGCGCGGATCCGGGGCCGTATCCGCCACGCGCGGCTTGACCACCTTTCGCCGTTCTCGGTGTCGGTGATCCTGGAAATCGGCCGCCAGAAGGCGCCGGGCGAGGGCGCGGGAGAGATGATCCTCCTGGACGCCGCCGAGACCTTGATCGCCGAGGCCATCGCGTGACCGCGGCGATGCAATTTAACGCTGTCACCCAACATCCGAGAGGAGGCCTCGGCCTCGATCTCGCCAGCGAAACGGTGGTCTGCCGGGCGTCCGGCGCCCTTTGGATTCCGGCGCGCCATATCCTGGTCGTGGCCGATCTGCACCTGGAAAAGGGCTCGTTCTATGCTAGCCGGGGCCAGATGCTGCCGCCGTACGATACGGCGGACACCCTACGGCGACTGGCCGGTGAGATCGCCGCCCTCGAACCCGAACACCTGGTGTTTCTTGGCGACAGCTTCCATGACCGCGACGGCGAGGCGCGTCTGGCGGACGGCGACATCGAGTCTCTCCGCCTGATGGCCCGAGGACGCCGGCTGATCTGGATCACCGGCAATCACGACCCGAGCGGACCGTGCGGCCTGCCGGGCGAGGCCGCCGAAAGCTTGGCCATAGGCGCCTTGCGCCTGGTCCATGAACCCGCAAACGGCGCCCCCCCCGGCGAGGTCGCCGGCCACCTGCACCCGTGCGCAAGGGTGAAGGCCCGGGGGGCCAGCGTTCGACGGCGCTGTTTCGTCACCGACGGCGAGCGATTGATACTGCCTGCCTTTGGCGCCTTGGCCGGCGGCCTGAACATCCGCAACACTGCCTTCAGGCGCCTACTCCGCCCCCGTCCCCTGGCCGCCGTCCTGGGTACGAGCCGCGTCCACGCCGTGGGTTGGGCCTCGTTGCGGGATGACTGATTGCCGGCCGGGCGAGCCCGGGTTACCCGCCTGGTCATGACCCTGCTCTTCACCACCGCCCTGGCCGGCCTGTTTCTGGTCCTCACCGTGCTTTGCGGCTGGCTGGGCGCGCGCGCCTCGCGGCCACTGACCGCCCCTCGGCTCGTTCCCTGGCGGTTCCTGATGCTGATCACTTTTACCGGCATGGTGGCCATGCTGGTCCACATCGTGTCTCTGGTGCGCGACCCCAGCTAGCCGCAATAACGCCGATATGAGTTTGCGAGGCGAGCGGGGACGACTAAACTAAGGTTGGATGAGGTTCGCCAATGCGACGAGAAAGACCTTTCGCGCTTAGAATTCTGACCAGAATTTCCGTTGGGCTGCTGCTTGCCGCCTGCTCGACCCTGCCGCCCGGTCCGCCAGACCGTCACGACGGCCCGCCTCCGATGGCCATGCAACCGCCTCCGTCACCCGAGCCCGAGCCCCCAGCCTCGCCGTCCATGACTTCGCCGCCCATGACCCAAACTTCGATGGTGGCCCCATCCGAGCTGGGACCCTCCCATTCCCGCTATGGCGATTCCGACGACTTCCTGTGCAACAACAGCTCGCCCGGCGATCCGCGTGGCGATCAGGCCTGCATCCGGCTGCGTGGATCGACCGGGCCGCAGGCCAGCCGTCCCACGAGCCGTTACGGCGACTCTGATGATTTCTTGTGTAACCATGGCGCGCCGCGCGACCCCCGCACAATCCAGGCTTGCCAGAGGCTACGTGGAACAGGTCCATGACCATCGGCGCGATGCGTTTGGCGGCTGCAGTTCTGGTGGCGGCGATCGTTGGGTTGATCGGATTTGACACGGCCCGTGCGGACGTTCCACGGCGCGTGGCACTGGTCATCACCAACGGCGCTTATGCTCACGCCGGGTCCCTGAAGAACCCGGTCAACGATGGGGCGCTTGTCGCCAGTTCTCTCAGGAGCGCCGGCTTCCAGATCGTCGATGCCGATCCCAATCTGGGCATCGGACCGTTCCGAGGCGCGCTGCGGCGGTTCCATGCCAGCGCGGCCGGCGCCCGGGTAGCCCTGATCTACTACGCCGGTCACGGCATCGAGGCGCGGGGCAAGAACTGGCTGATCCCCACCGACGCCACCCTGCAGCAGGATTCCGATCTCGATTACGAAGCCATCGATCTGGACTTGGTGCTCGGCGCCACCGACGGCGCGGACATGCGCGTGGTGGTCCTTGACGCCTGTCGCAATAACCCCTTCGGCCATAGCTGGCGAAGCACGCATCGCGCGGTCGGCCAAGGGCTAGCGCCGATCGACGTCGACGACGTGCTGGTGATCTATTCCGCGGGGCCAGGACAGACCGCCTCCGATGGGCGCGGCTCCAACAGCCCTTTCGCCGAGGCCCTCGCCAAGCGCCTGCCCCAGCCCGGCCTGCCGATCCAACTGCTCGGCGGCCTCGTGCGGGACGACGTCCTTCGCGCGACGGGCTCGCAGCAGCGCCCGTTCATCAGCGCCAGCATCACCGGAGAGCCGTTCATGCTGGTGCCGGGCGTCTCGGCCGGCCCGGTGTCCCAGGCCGCCGCCGCTGTTGGGGCCGGCGCCCCGGCGAACGACGCCAGGTCGATGGAAATGATGTTCTGGCAGTCGGCTTCGGCCGGCGATGATGTAAGCCAACTCAAAGCCTACCTGAGTCGCTATCCGAACGGCAGTTTCGCGGAACTCGCCAAGGCCAAGATCGCCACCCTTGAGCGGCCCGCGCCAGGTGCAGCCGCGGGGGCGGACAGGAATCTTCGCCCGCCAGCGAAGCTCGACCCCCGTTCGATGGAGCTGGCGTTCTGGAACAGCGTCGAGGCCAGCAAGGATGTCGCCCAGCTGAACGCCTATCTCGATCAGTATCCCTCCGGAATGTTCGTTCGCGCCGCGAGGGCCAAGATGGCCGCGTTGTCGCAGCCGGCGTCGGTCGCCGTGAAGCCCGCCCTCAACGCCACGGCCTCTCCCCTGGCCTCCTCACGCGGTAGTGTCGGGGGCTATGTGGCCAGCACCAACGAACCATCCCGGCCCGCCAGCCCCCCATTGACCCTCCAGCCGCTGGCCGCGACCCATTCCGGTTCGCGGAACCGCTATGGGGACTCGGACGACTATGTCTGCAACCACGGCGATCCTGACGATCCCCGTACGGTTCAGGCCTGCAAGCGGTTGCGCGGCACTCCCTAGATTATAACGCCTTGCCGCAAACCAACCTCGATGGCCAGCCGCTATGGACCCTGTTCCAGGTCGCCACGGATTTCGCCTCTGGGACTTCTGGTGGTGAGCAGGTTCACCGACCAGAGACCAGCCCGAAGATCGCCGATCTGTATGTCGTTGAGGCGCGCGGACGAGATGATCGGGCTGGCCAGAGGCTGTTTGAAATCCATAGTGGACATCACAGTGGCGCCCGGCTCCGGGGGCGCGTTGAAGTGCGCGCCGGTGACCGGCCCGCCAAGTCCCGAATATGTTACTCGCCAACTCAGCAGCTTGATGTCGGTGTCGAGCGTCAACTCGGCCAGACCGACGCCATGGCTTTGATTGGGCGGGGCCTCGGCCGCACCACTCAGCCTAGCGTGAAAATGCAAGGTTTCGGCGCGGGCCGCCACGACAATGAAAATCGCGCTGATCAGAACAGCGCCTCCGATGGCCGCGCGCATGAATCTAACCCCCAGCCTTATTTCGCCGACTGTAGCATTAACTCAGCCGATGATCAGCCCATGGTTCAGCAAGTCGGGGTAAGGCTAGGCCGTCAGGGACCCAGCAGATCGGCTGGGTGCGGTTCCCGCGATCGATCCGCCAATTCCACATTGACCACGGTTGTCGCGCTGGCCAGAGCTACCCCCGCGGCGCGCAGATCCGGGACGATAGCCAGCAACAGATCGCTTTTCACGCCATAGGCCAGCCTCGGCGAGGTCAGATAGGCGAACGCCGTGAATTCCAGGGCCGCCTCCCGGATATCGGTCAGATAGACTAGGGGCGCGGGCTCCTTCAGGACCTTGGGGTGCGCGGTCAATCGCGCCAGCAACAGGTCGCGGACCTTGGCGGGGTCGGCGGAGGCCTCGACCTTGAGAACGATCCTGACCCGACCCAGAGCGCCGGAGTGGGTGATGTTGCGGACGGTTTTCGAGACTAGATCTGAATTGGGCACGATCAGGCGCGAGTGATCCATCATCTCGATCTCGGTGGCGCGAATATTGATCTTGCGGACATCGCCCTCTAGGTCGCCGATGGCGATCCAATCGCCCACCCGAACCGGTCGCTCGGCCAGCAGGATCAGGCCGGAGACGAAGTTGCCGATGATGGCCTGCAGGCCAAAGCCGATGCCCACCGAAAGGGCGCTGGCGAACAACGCGATCTGAGCGACGCTGAGGCCGAGATAGGCAAAGGCCACCAGCACCGCAGCCAGGGCGCCCAGGTAGGTGACCCCCGCCGCCAGGGAGGTGCGCAGGCCCAGATCCATGTTGGTCTTGGGCAGGTAGCGCACCTCCAGCCACCGCCGGACGGCCCGGGTTATGGCGATTCCCGCCAGGAACAGGGCGATCCCGCCCAGGACCGCGCCGGGGGAGATCGACACCAGACCCAGGCGAACCACGAAATCGGTGGCGGTGAAACGCTGCAGTATGTCTTCGAAACTGGCCCCCACCGGCGCGAACACTGCCACCGAGGCCAGCAGCAACAGCAGCAGCCGCGTCACGCCCGACAGCAGAACGCCGAGCTGATCCATGGTCCCCGATGACAGACCCAGGGCGGTTTCGAGAGCGCCGCCCAGGGGCGCGTCAGGCGCCATCAGGCTGGGGAAGAGGTCATCCGCCAGGCGCGCGAGAAGGAACAGAAGGCCCAGGATCGCCACGATCCACACCATCTCGCGCATCAGGAAATTGGCCAGCGCCAGGTAACCGGCCATCAGGGCGATCGCGGCGCCGGCCACGGCGAACCACGCTCCGAACGTCGCCAGAAGCCAGGGCAGCCGCGAATCCGCTTCCGCTGGGGAGGGTCCCGATGGGGCCTTGGCCCGATTAGCCACGCGGGCCCGGCCGATCGCGGCAAGGGCGGCCCCTACCACGACCACCTCAAGCAACACCGACAGGCAATCGGTGGCGACCCGAGTGGCGAGGCTGATCCCCAGCAGGCTGTTGAGACCGACCACGAACATCGACAGCGCCGCCGCCGCTCCGATCAGTCCCGGAAAGGCGGCGAGACGCGCCACCATGGCTTCTGGCGCCGGCGCGAGACGCCACTCGGGACGTCTGGGCGACAGCAGCGCCCGACCAAGACTCTCAAGCAACGAGGCGAACACCGCCGCCCGGATCAGCAGCAGCATCAAGCCGTCCACATCCGGCGTCAGGGCGCCAGTCTGGTTGAGAGCGGCCTTCAGCGCCAAGCCGGCGAGTAGGGGCGTTCCCGAGGCGACCAAAACCAGCCAGAGCGCCAGGATGATCCGCCGCACGCGCGGCTCTCCGCCGCCGCCACGTCCGGCCCGGCGATAGCCGAGGCGCACGGAGATCACTCGCCCAGGTCCCATCAGGAACAGGCTGAACACCAGCGCGCCCGCGATAAGAGCGATGTTCCGCGCCGATGCCTTGACCATCCTCGCTTGATCCGCTTCGTCGCCGATGGCGACGCCGACGCGGTTCAGATCGCCTGGCGCCTCGCCGGCAAAATCCCTCCACAGCCCCGGGTCGACGATCGAGCGGCTTTGCGTCCATAGCCGGGCGGTGAAGTTTTCTCTCAGGCGATCGGACAGGGTCGCGGTGACCTGACGGCCCGTAAGCGACAGAAGCCGCGCTTCCTTGACCTCGGCCGTGACATTGGCCAACGACCAGGTCAGCTTATGGCTGGTGTCCAGAGTCAGGGGGTCTTCCGGCCCCGCAACGGCCGATAGCGCCCCCAACTGGACTTGCCGCGCCAGCAAGTCCTGCAAACGGGGCGTCAGGACCGCCAATATGCTGGTCAATTTGGCTTGAATCGGCGGGATCAGCGCCAGCCGCGCCTGGATATCCGAGTCGGCCAGGGCCTTGGTGTTGAGACCGGCCGAGGCGGCTCGCAGATCGCTTCGGGCCTGGGCGATCACGGCGGTGGGATTGGCGGGCGGCGAGTCGGCCCACAGCGCGGCCGGGACGGCCAGGGCGAAACTCAGCAGCAAAAGGCCGACGATTCGCACCTTGTCTCAAATCCTCCGGCCGGATGACGCATTAAAGCATGAATCAGCTCGGGGAACGAGGGCGCCCGGCGCTGGACTACGGGGCCGGCGAGCCCCATGGGAAATGATCCGCCACCCGGGGAAAGACCGCGTCATTAGCCTTCTGATCATCGATCGCGATACCGTCCACGACCTGCTGCCGATGGCCGACTGTATCGCGTTGATGCGCGAAGCGATGATCGCCTTGAGCACCGGGCAAACGCGCCAGTTGCTGCGCCAGATCATCGGCCTGGACGAAGGCGCGGCGTTCGGGGTGATGCCGGGCGTATCCGCCGAAACCTTCGGCGCCAAGCTGATCAGCGTTTACCCGGGCAATTTCGCCAAGGGATTGCAATCCCACCAGGGCTTCGTAGCGCTGTTCGATCCAGCGACCGGCGATATCGTCGCGATGCTGCACGCCGGAGAGATCACCGCCATCCGCACAGCCGCGGCCAGCGCGGCGGCGACCAAGGTCCTGGCCCGCCCAAACGCCCGGCGTCTGGCGATCCTCGGCTATGGAGAACAAGCCTTGACCCACGCACGCGCCATGGCCCTGGTCAGGCCGCTCGGCGAGATCATCCTGTGGGGCCGGTCACCGGACAAGGTCGCCGTCGTGGCGCGGGCCCTGGAAGCCGAGCTTTCGCTGCCGGTGCGGACCGCGACAAGCGTCCGCGAGGCGGTCGCCGAGGCCGATATCGTCTGCGCCGTTACCGCTTCGCGCGAGCCGATCCTGGAGGGCAGCTGGATCGCGCCCGGCGCGCACGTCAATCTGGTCGGATCCAGCGTGGCGGCGGCGCGCGAGGCGGACGACGCCCTTGTGGTCCGCGCCCGCATCTTCGCCGATCATCGCGAGGGGGTGCTGGCCCAGGGAGGAGAGGTTATCCACGCCATCAGGGCGGGCCTGATCGACCAGAGCCACGTGCTGGGCGAGATCGGCGAGGTGTTCAGCGGCGCCAAGGTCGGCCGCGCCGATCGGATGGATGTCACCGTCTACAAATCACTCGGCGCCGTGGTCCAGGACCTGTTCAGCGGCTGGCATATCTATCGTCAGGCGCTGGCCGAAGGACGGGGCGTGGTCGCGCCCTTCTAAAGCGGAAAACCCGAGCCAGGCGACAGAGGTCCTTGTACCGACTAATATCTCGTCAATGAACAAGGTGCTTGACCCTCGGCGCTGGCCGCTGTTTAGAGGCTTCAGCGGCTTCCGTATGGATTGCGTCCCGCCGGACCTGCTGGCCGGTCTGACCCTCGCGGCCATAGTCATTCCCGAGCAGATGGCCACAGCGCGACTTGCGCATC
Organism: Caulobacteraceae bacterium; assembly: GCA_043784385.1. Taxonomy (GTDB): domain Bacteria; phylum Pseudomonadota; class Alphaproteobacteria; order Caulobacterales; family Caulobacteraceae; genus Acaudatibacter. The sequence continues at coordinate 11,363 of JAYVYH010000043.1, forward strand.
TGCCGCCTCAGGCGGGCTTCTTCGCCTTCATCGCCGCAACACTGGCGTTCACGATTCTGGGGTCCAGCCGGCGGCTATCGTCGGGCGCCGACTCGACCATAACCCCCATTTTTGCCGGAGCGCTGGCGCTGATGGCGGCGAGCGGATCACCTCGCTTCGCCGCCCTGGCGGCGGGTCTCGCCCTCCTGACCGGCGCCATAGTCTTCCTGGCCGGCGTTTTTCGGATGGGTTGGGTCGGCAACCTGCTGTCCATACCGGTGACCACCGGGTTTCTTGCTGGGATCGCCGTGCATATCGTGATCTCGCAGGCGCCGGCCGCGCTGGGTGTCGCCGACCCGGGAGGCGCTCTACCAGCCCGCGTTCTTGCGCTCGCGGCGGTTGCGCCTAACGCCAATCCGGCCTGCCTAGCCATCGCGATGGGGGTCCTGGTCCTGATCGCGGCCGCGCATCGCATCAGCGCCCGCCTGCCTGGCCTGCTGGCCGCCGTTGTCCTGGCGACCGGGGCGACCATCGCCTTGCACCTTGATCGGAGAGGGGTGGCGTTACTGGGACCGGTCAGCGGCGCTCCGCCGACTATCGGCTGGCCGGCCCTTGACATGGGCGACTTCGGCCGGCTCCTGCCGCTGGCCCTATTGGTGTCCCTGGTAGTGATGGTCCAGACCGCCGCTACCGCACGGTCGTTCCCAGGGGTCGATGAAGCCGTGGACACCGATGGCGATTTCATCGGCTTGGGCGCCGGCGGCGTGCTCGCCGGTCTTTTCGGGGCCTTCCCCGTAAACGCCAGTCCGCCCCGAACGGCCATTGTCGCCGAAAGTGGTGGGCGCACCCCACTGGTAGGGTTGGTGGCCGCCGCCGTGGTGGCCGCCCTGCTGGCTTCCGCGACGGGCTTCCTGCGCTTCGTACCCCAGGCGGCCCTGAGCGGCGTGTTGGTATTCGTCGCCATGCGGATCGTGCGCCTGAAGGAAATCGCCGAAATCCTGCGGACCAGCCCCGCCGAAGCGGCCCTGGTCCTGGCCACCGCGGCCGGCATCGTGCTTCTGCCCATCGAGGACGGGGTCGCCCTGGGCGTTGGATTGTCCCTGCTCAACGGCCTATGGTCCGGTGCGCGGGCGCGGGTCCATCCAATGCGCCGCGTGCCGGGCACGACGGTCTGGTGGCCCGTCGTCCCGGGCACGCATGGTGTCGGTGATACCGAAACCAACACCATCGTTCTGGCATTCGCCGCACCGCTGACATTCCTTAACGCCGACGCTTTCGCTCGCCAGTTTCTGGGCGCGGTGACGGCAAGCCCAGGCGAAGTACGATTGGCGATCCTGGAAGCAGCCGGCCTAGTGGAGATCGACTACACCGGAGCCCGGGCCATTCAAAAGGTTGTCCAGGCCTGTCGCGGCGCGGGCGTGACCTTCGCCGTGGCCCGTCTGGAATCGATCGCCGCCCAGACAGCCTTCGAAAGCCTGGGGCTCCGAGATCTGGTCGGCGCCGATCATATCTTCGACAGCGTAGCGGCGGCTGACGCGGCCCTGAACAAGGCCTAGGTCAGTGAGGCCAGGGCGTTCGAATGACCGCGCTGGTCAGCCCTTCGACAGGTATTGCGCCGCAACACTGTAGTCACTCCCGCTCACCGCCTTGTTGATCCCGGACCCTTGCCGGGCTTAGCTGGACACGGGGGTGAGTCAGTCAGTGTCCGCCGCCATCGGGGGATTCATGGCGACAGGACAGGCTGGGGAGACCGCCAAGGGCGGATTCGGCTGGGGCGTGGTGGTCTTGCTCGGCCTAGCGGTGTTCATCAACTATATCGACCGGGGGGTGATCGCCACCGCCGCGCCCCTGATCAAGGACCAGTTGTTCCTGTCGGCCAGCCAGATGGGGTTGCTGATTTCAGCTTTTTTCTGGAGTTATGCGCCCAGCCAGTTCATCGCCGCGTGGCTGATCGAGCGGATCAACGCCTATAGAACTCTGGCCCTGGGGCTGGCGCTGTGGTCGCTGGCCACCATAGCCTCGGGCTTCGCCGGCGGGCTGGTGTCTTTGATTGGGCTCAGAATTCTGCTTGGACTGGGCGAGAGCGCCGCGTTTCCTTGCGCCGCGAAGCTGCTGGCCCAGCACCTGCCACCGCAAAAGCTTGGCACGGCCAATGGCGTGGTGTCCTTGGGACTGTCGCTCGGACCGGCCTTCGGAACCTACGCCGGAGGGATGCTGATGGCCCAGGTCGGCTGGCGCAGTGTATTCCTGGCCTTCGGACTGGCGTCCCTGTTGTGGCTCGGGCCCTGGCTGATCACGACGCGGCGGGCCTCGACCCTGGCCACCCAGACGTCCGATGCGCCCGCGCCTACCTTTCCGGAAATCCTCAGACACCGCGAGGCGTGGGGCGCTTGCCTCGGCCACTTCGCGGCCAACTACACCTTTTATTTCGTGATCTCGTGGCTGCCGCTCTACCTCGTAAAGTCCAGGGGGTTCAGCGTTCCCCAGATGGCCGAGATCGGCGGGGCCATCTATATCGTTTACGCCGCCAGCACCGTCCTTTGCGGCTGGATCACCGACCGCTGGATGCAGGCGGGCGCCAGCGCCAACCTGGCGCGAAAAACCGCCGCCTGGATCTGCCAGCTGTCCCTCGCGGCCAGCCTGGTGACGTGCGCGCTTGGCGACCGCACCCTGTCGGTGATCAGCCTGTTCGCTGCGGGAGCGGCGATGGGCGTGAAC
>JAYVYH010000044.1:0-30260 GCA_043784385.1 Caulobacteraceae bacterium
AGTCCAGTTCGTGCCGTACAGCGAGACGGGTGAATTCGTCAATGCAGGCGTCGTTCTTGTCTGCCCACAGACTGGCTACTTCAATTTTCTCCTTCAGACGCGAAGATATAAACGCGTCACGGCGTTCTTTGACGAGCTGGCGCCCAAGGTTTATCTGACAGCCATGCGAGCCATAGAAAGCGAGATGGAGCGTGTGCAGGCCATGCTTGCCCAGTTTGCCCCTGACGATGACGTGGTGCGTACCGCCTTTACAAGCCTGGTCCATCCGCGTGAGGCAATCATCCGCTTCAGCCCCACTCGGGTGTTGCTGACTGAGGCACCTGAAAAAGAACTGACTCGTCTCTTCGAGGACTACGTCAATCGGGCGTTCGCTACGCCTGAATATGTCGAGAAGAAGCTAGGAAAGCGCCTGAGCACATTGATCAAAGGCCTGAATCTTCAGGTGCCATTTCGCGAGGCGAAAATCGGCGATGCCGAAGTACATGCGCGGTTCGCGCTCGTACAACGCAGCTCCACGGAATTTCTGAAAGTCATCAAGCCATTCAATCTAAATCAAGCAGAACCTAATGGCATCTTCGACCACGGCGATGCTTGGGTGCAAAAAATACGCCGCTTGCAAGCTAGGCAATGGCTGCCGAAGGATGTGCTTTTTGCTGTGGCAGGGCCGCGAGAGACTGACACGAAACGGTATGCAGCCTTCCGCGAGATCTGTGCAGAGTTGAAGTCGCTCCACGTGCTGACAGTTGCAGCCGGAGCCGAGAAAAGCATCTTGGAATTTGCTGCCGCTTGAAGTTGAGTTGATGGCCCTCCATAGCAGCCACCTCCGGGTGGCTTTTTTGCGAAATACGCTGTATGAAGTTCCCCAAAACAATTTTGATGCTCGCAGCGGTCGCCGTTGCAATCACCGCGTGCACCTATGCGCCCGGCCCAGGACGCTACAGATTGCCTGACCCATATTTAATCGCTGCAGACTTCGACGCGAAGCAAGCACAAGACATGCTCCGTCCTGGTGAAAATTCAATTCGGGGCAGCGCCCTGATTCGCCAGAGCGGTGGCGGCGTGGTGACGTGCGCAGGTGGCACGGTGTCCCTCATCCCCGCCACGCAATACGCAAACGAGCGCACAGCTGGTCAGTTCCCTGCAATGCACGATGAACGCGGGTTTTCCCGAAAGATTTACCTGCAATTTGACCCTGACGAACGGGCCTATGCGCAATTGATGCGCCACACGTCGTGCGATGCACAGGGCGCCTGGATCGTCAATCTCGGTCAGAGAAACGCCCACGAGCATGGCCCACCTGATCTGCGAGCTATCGCACAGGATGGAGCAGTGCGGATTGACACTCGCGAACGGGGCTTTCGAACTTGTTCTTACGTGACAGGAACTAAGTTCAGCGCTAAGCTTGACTGGCATTCACACCAACCGTGTTTTGCAAAGGTTGCGCGCCGAGCGCCTGCTGGACCAGCAAAACGGGATCATGCGAATCCATGATCTCGCGCATCTCAAAACTTTTCCGATTTCGACCCGGCTTATATTTAAAAATGTCAGAAGAAATGATAGCTATGAATCATAATGGAACATAGCTAATTTTATAAACAAATTTTTCCGGAGTTTTTTGGACTTTTATTTACTCGTACAATAATAATACTCTTATGTCGGAAGTAAAGTTCTAGGATATCCGCATCAACACCCTTAGGGACGACTAACAGGGGTGGTCTATTGTATACGATAGACCGCTCAATTAGGATTTTATTACGACATGATGCTGAAAGGCAAGAGCCGTTCAGGAGTTTTTAGCCGTTAAAAATTGGCTTCGGACCTATGGAATCTCTCAAACTGGAACCAATCAAAGATTTGAAGGAGGCTTCCGCCTGGGCCGAGAAAATCATGCCGAGTCAATATTAAATCGTCGCGTCGCCAAGAATCAACATGAATTGGAGGAACGATCCGGTTCGCATGCCGTTACTCTTGGTAGCAACCGGCGGAATCGTCTTTTCGACCGGGCATGACAGTATGACCAAGTTTCGAATAGTGGCCCCACCAAGGGCGTCGCTCCGGGTGTCAGGCTTGTCGGCGCTGGTGTTAGCGGGCGCTCAAGAGCCGAGCCACCCTCAAGACGCGGTGACGTAGCCGGAGAAAGTAGCGCCTCCCCACCCCGCCATTACGGGCCATCCGAATGCCGACCGTGACATATTCCGCTTCGAGACCTTCGGCAATGAAGGTCTCTGGACCGACACGGTACGCCTATCGCAGGGGATCGCGAAGGCGAAACTCACCCCGATGGATGCACTGAAACTCGGCCTTGTGGTGGACATCGACGCCGTGCCGGCCAACCTGCGCGGCGCCATCGCCGCGGAGCTGTAGACCGATCTGCCGCCACGCAACGCGCCGCTGCTCAACGACCCCGCAACGACGATGAAGCCTATCGCCGCCAACGCCATCCCCGGGTTCGTGCCAAAGGGCGACAAGGTCGGGGCGTCATGCGCCCTTTGCCACACCACTACCGACGCCTCGGTCTATAGCCTGCCCGGCGGCGGGACCATTGGCCGCCGACAGGACGGCCGCTCAAACCTCAATCTCAATTTCGGCAAAATCGTCGCCACGGCGGATAGCCCCCTGGCCTTCTATCCGTTTCTGCAGACGGCCTCGGGCGGGGCGACAATCGGCCGGGCGCCCAACGGGCTGACCCCGCAGTCGAGTGAGGCCGACGCCAAGGCCTACCCGAGCAATCCCGCCTACTACCCAGTGGGTATGTTCGACGATACGCCCGACGGCAACGGCAACCCGGTGGTGACTGCCCCCCTGTTCCGACAAGATCTGGCGGCGCCCTTCGGCAGCACTGGGGAACAACCCAGGATGGAGGGCTTCTCCAACAGCGTCTACACCGTCGCCTTCGATCCGACCTCCCTGGCGACCCCCAACGGCCGGAAATTCCTCACCGCCGTCGGTAGAAAGGCTGGAACACAACTTTTGGACGACTACGCTGTCATATTGCGAAAAACCCATGTGACCGCCTACCCGTTCGGTCAGGCGATGATCGGCTACAAAGTCGGCGACCCAGCTTCTCTGGTCGGGCGCAGGGTCGACGGGCAGAAACTCGCCGATTTGCGATCCTATCTCGAATCCCTGTCGGCCCCCGCGGGGGGCGAAGGTCGATCCCGCCATGGCGGCGCGCGGACGCCGGGTGTTCGCCAGGAGCTGCACGTCCTGCCACAACGCCGATCAGAGCAAACCCGTCAGCCCGACTTTGGTGGAGATGAACCGAATCTGGCCTGGGTATCATCCCACGCTGGTGGCTCGGCGGATGCCGCCCCTGGATCCGATCCAGAACGCGCCGGGAACCTTCGACGACAAGATGATCGTGGTCGACGCCAGCCCGAGCGGCGGGCATCCCGGCAACGCCATCCCCATGCTGCTCGATCTCGCCGACAAACCGATGTTCCTTCACGACGGCTCGGTGCGGACATTGAACGAAGCCGAGCCGAGCCGGGCCGGCGATGTAAACGCGCGCGAAACACTCAGCCAGGCGGTGAAAGGCGTCTTCGTTTGCCGGGACCTGTTCAGACCGGGGTGCGATGATCGGCCAAGGCCGTGAAGTAAAGTTTCGACCAGAAAGGCGAATTGATCGTATATAATCCTGCGCCAGAAATAATTCCCTTGATGCGAGCCGACGGGAAAAGTATCATTTAGCGAGGAACGCCGGAGCCGCCTGTTCGTTTTGCGGTGATGCCGAGGACCTCGAAAGCGTCATCGACCCCTGCCCGTCCTGCCTGGCTTTTCGATTTTGGGTGGCGCGCTGGCAAAATATGGGTGCGAAAAACCGACATCCACCTGAAGCTCGACCGACGCCTGATCGCAGAAGTTGGCGCTTGGCTGGTCTATTTTGTCATCCTGGCTGCGGCGTCCTTGCGAACCCGGTTTGCGGGGCGTCGGAAAGCGGCGCTGTGGTTCACGCCCGATACGCCTCGGCCGTGGTATTTGATCAGGGGCGCGGCTTTATGGGCGGGCATTTCCACGTCGAAGACCGAGGCGGGCGCCGACGCCGCGTTCTATTTTGACGATGTGACGGTGGGCGAACCGGGCGCCACCCGGCACGCCGCGCACTTCAACTTCGGCTGTCGCGATATTTCAAAAAGCCATGTCGCCAAAGTTTTCGAGGCGGTATCCGGCTATTGTCTGGCCGTGGATCCGTTCGTTTTTGACGGGCCGATGGTCGAGAAGTCCGAGAAGAACGGTGTCCATGACGGACGGATCGTAACCCGCCCAACCAATCCCGCGGCGGGCCGGGTCTACCAGCGCTTGGTCGAAACCTGCGACGATCTGGGTCAGGCCCATGATCTAAGAACGCTCTGCGCCGGAGGTTCGCCTGTGCTGGTGTGGGTGAAAACCAAACCGGCCGGTCGGCGCTTTGCCATTCACAATCGGGCGGCCCGGCTCAAGACGCCCGATGAGGTCTTCACCCACTCGGAACTGGCGCTGATCGGCGCCTTCACGGCGCGGATCGGCCTGGATTGGGGTGGCCTGGACATTCTCCGTGATCGGATTGATGGCCGCATCTATATTGTCGATGTGAACAAGACCGACGTAGGTCCGGTCATCGCCCTGTCATGGAGCGATAAGATCCGTTCGATGCAACGTCTCGCCGTCGCCCTTGAGCGCTTGTTGGCTTCAGCAGGTGTTCGTAAAGCCGACGCTGCGACGCAGCAACCAAACCCATCAACTACCGAGGTGCTAAGTGTATTCTGAGTCTTTAGTCATGAGCCGATCCACCGGGGGCGAAGACGTTGAAAGCCGGTTGCGAAATTTCATCACCGATCGCGGGTTTCCCTGTGTAGGCGCAAAGTCGGCCCTCGCCCGGGGAAACCTCACCATACTGGTGGCCCGCGACATCTCATCGAGCTGGGACGATGTGCCGATCTCGCAAAGCCTAGTGGCCTTCGCAAAAACGTATCGCGCCAACCCGTTTCCGTTCCAGAGTCTGGCGGTGATCTTCCAGGATCCCGGGCGTCTGACTGAGGAGGCGTTCGAGACATCGATGTGGGAGCGGTTGCAGTCGCTTTCCGACAAGGACGCCTGGCTCGGCCAAGACCACGATTCGCGAGTGAGCGACGACGGGGGCAGTCCGCATTTCTCCATGAGCTTCGGCGGCGAGGCCATCTTCGTGGTGGGATTGCACCCCGGCGCGAGCCGGCCCGCCCGCCGATTCGAGAGGTCGGTTCTGGTCTTTAACCCGCATGATCAGTTCGAGCAGCTGCGCGCGGCGGGCCGATATGAAGGTCTGCGAAAAAGCATATTGGAGCGCGACCTTGCCCTTTCCGGCACGCCAAACCCGATGCTGGTCCGGTTTGGCCAGGGTTCGGCGGCGAGCCAATACAGCGGTCGCCATGTGGCCGAAGACTGGAAATGCCCTTTCACCGCCAGGACAGGCCGGGTGTCCGATGACGATTGAGATTCCCCCGCGGACCGGCGTCGCTTTTAGGTTGGCGCGAGGGCAGCATTTGCGGATCATCGATCCATTCGGCGAACAGGTTTCCGACGTGCTGGCTTTCAACGCCGACGACACGCGAGAAGTGCTTTCGTCAGGCCGCACGATAGACTACGCCAGCAGCCTGTTCCTGACCACTGGTGCTCCCCTATACTCGAACCGTAGTCGCATCATGATGCGCATCCTAGAGGACACGGTTGGACGCCACGACTTTCTGCTGACCCCCTGTTCATCTGATACCTTCCGGATCATCTACGGCGACAAGGACCCTCACCAGGGCTGTTTTGGCAATTTCGCCGAAGCCCTGGCGCCATTCGGCATTGGCCCCGACCAGATCCCGACAGCGTTCAATGTGTTCATGAACGTGGTCGTCGATGCCGACAGCGGCGGGCTGACCGTCGCGCCGCCGTTGAGCAAGGCTGGCGATCATATCCTGTTCGCCGCAGAGCAGGATATGATTATCGCCCTGACCGCCTGCGCGGCCCCACAGTCGAACAACCATAGCTTCAAGCCGATCCGCTATGCGATCGAAGGCGGCGGCACATGAAACGGACCGCCGCCCTTGGGGCCAGTTTTCTCGGCCTGGTCATGACCGGCGGATCCGCGACATACAGCCATGCGGCGGCGGACGTCAGCCTCAACCCCGCATTCAACAACACCATCGTGTCTACCCATCCCGATGGCCGAAAGGCCAGGCTGTGGTTCAACGCCGACCTGACCTATGCCGCCGAGGGGCGCAAAGGCCAGCGATCCAGCGGTGTCTGGCGGCTGAAGGACGCCAAGGTCTGTCTGACACAGCGGAAGCCGTTGCCTTCCTTGTTCTCGTTTTGCAAGATCGTTCCGAATGTCTCACCCGGCCAACACTGGTCCGACATCGCGATAGACGGCGAGCGCGTCGACAACCGGATTGTTCCGGGACGCCGAGGCGCTGACGCGACAGACCCGGGAAGATGACCCACCGTAAACGCGCCGCGTCAGACAGAACAAGGACAAGGGATTTGCTATGACGACCGCTTCCGGGGAGTCGATTGGATCCGCGACGTATTGTTCGTCAACCCCACCGAAACAGTCCGGCTGGGGCTGGCCGAAGGACAGCCGATCGGACTGGCCACTGTTTCGGCCGACGGCCTGCCCCGGACGATATCCTGTCTGTGCGTTGTTGCCTGCGATATCCCCATCGGCTGTATCGGCGCCGACTACCCCAAGTGCGACGTGCTCGTTCCGCTCGGCGACCACGCCATGGGCAGCAAAACGCCGACCTCAAAAAGTGTGCCGGTGAGGCTGGTCTTGGACTGTGCCCAGAAGGCCCGGAACCGCGCGATCACTCCACCGCCAGGATCACCTGGGAGGCCTTGACCAAAGCCGTGGCTCGGTCGCCGAGCTTCAGATCCAGGTCCTCGACGCTTCGCCGGGTAATGGTGGCGATCAGGGTCTTGCCGTCGGCAAGTTCTAGCGCGACCTCGCTGTTCACCACGCCATCGTACAAAGCGACGACAGTTCCGGCCAGGCAATTTCGGGCGGAAACGCGGATCGGCGCGTCGCCGGCAACCAGTATCACGAAACTGGCCTTGATCAGGGCGATGACCTCCAAACCAGCCACGAGGCCGAGAGCCTCCACGCTTGGGCGGGTGATGGTGGCCACGATCTCAACACCTTGGCCGATATCAACCACGGCCTCGGCGTTGACGGCGCCATCTGTAAGCGTCCTGACCTTACCCCGAAGGGCGTTGCGGGCACTGGTTCGCATAAGCAAACCCCAGGTTTCAGCAAAGGCGCGGGCGCCTGGATCGTCGGCCAGACGGGCGCCGAGGCGGTCCATAGCAAGGCTAATCTCTGCCTGGACATGACGCAAGGCGTTCAGGGCAGCCACGCCCTCCGGCGTCAGGCCCGCGGCGCCCCCCGAACTGCCCCCCGCCTGGGCACGCACGAGGGGCCTGGGGAAGAGATTGTTCAACGCCTGAACCGCGTCCCAGGCCGATTTCCTCGCCGGCGGCCGTGATGGAGCCGCGGCGGGGAATCGCCTCAAGCAGGGCCAGGCGGTCCTCGCCGGCGCGCCGAGAGCCGCAGAGCCGCAGAGAAGCCGGAATGGGGATCATTCACTCAGATCCGCCACCTCCGACGACCTGTCAATCGACCAGTGAACGACGCAGGGTCAGAAGCCGATTTGAGCGCCGAGGCCAGTCACGAGGGCTTATAAAGCTTGTCGAAGAGGCCGCCGTCCGCGAAGTGAATTTTGGAGGCTTTGGTCCAGCCTCCAAATGTATCGTTGACTGTCACCATCGGGATCTGCTTGAAGCCACTGGCGTATTTGGCCTTCGCCGCCGGGAGTATCGGACGGAAATGGTGCTTGCCGATGATGTCCTGCGCGACCGGAGTGTAGAGAAAATTTAGGTAGGCCTCGGCCAACGCCCGGGTCTTGTGGCGATCGACATTCTTGTCGACCAGGGCGACGGGCGGCTCGGCGTAGATCGAACGGGACGGATAGACGATCTCGAAATTCGGGCCGAACTCCCCGATCGTCAGATAGGCTTCGTTCTCCCAGCAGAGCAGGACGTCGCCCAGGCCGCGTTTCGCGAAGGTGGTGGTCGAGCCCCGGGCGCCGGTGTCAAGCACCGGCACCGTCTGGTAGAGGCGGGTGATGTAGCTACGCGCCGCAGCGTCGCCGCCCTTCGAGAGGCCGTAGGCGTATGCCGCCAGATAGGCCCAGCGTCCGCCGCCCGAGGTCTTCGGGTTTGAAGTGATCACGCTGATGCCTGGCTTGAGGAGATCGCCCCAATCGTGGATTTTCCAGGGATTGCCCTTGTGGGTCAGGAACACCACGGTCGAGGTATAGGGTGTTGAGTTGTTAGGCAGGCGCGACTGCCAGTTGGCCGGCAGCAGCTTCGCGCGAAGGGCGATCTCGTCGATGTCACCCGCCAGCGCTAGAGTCACGACATCCGCCTGCAGGCCGTCGATCACCGCCCGGGCCGACGCGCCCGAGCCGTTGTGGCTCTGGTTGATGGTAACCGCCTGGCCGGTCTTACCCTTCCAATAGCCCCCGAAGGCGGCGTTGATCTCCTTGTAGAGCTCCCGCGTGGGGTCGTAACTAACATTCAGGAGGGTGAGCGGACTTGCGGCCTGGGCTACGCCGCCCAACAAAGAGGGCGCGGCGATCAAGGCCGATCCGCGGGCTGCGGCGGTAAGCACGCCACGGCGGCTCAGCTGGAGCTGGGTGAGGGGATGGGTCATGGGTCCGATCTTGTGATTTTAGGTTGGGATGCGCGGGGTGGGCTGCCTAGAAGCCGACCTGAGTGCGCACCGCCACCGCGTTGAAGTGAGACCCGATCTGCGCGCCCAGCGGGGTCTGAAAGATGCCGATGAGGTTGACCGGGTCAGGGGACAGGCGGCGAATACGCCCGTCCTGACCTTCCAGGGCGATGCGCAGATAAGGATTCAGGTACCAGTTGATCCCAGCGGTCCAGATCTCGCTCTCGCCGCCACGGATGGCGTCAAGCGCCGGAAGCGTTCCCGGCTGGCCGGCGTGATAGTTCAGATCCATGTCGGCGTAGCGCGCGGTGAGCTCAATGGCGCCCAGCCCGCCGTTCTTGCCGAACGGGTGATTGACGGCCGGCGCATCGAACGCGGCGTTACCTGAATTATACTTGCGCGCCTCGCCCGTGACGACCCAGCTACCCTCGAAGTAGTAGCCTTCGAAGTGCGGGTTGGTAACCCCGACAGCAAGGCGCTGGACGTGGAAGTGGTCGTATTCGCTCTGAAACAGAAACGAGCGCCATTGGGCGGCGAATTCGGCGCCCTCGTTATCGGCGTGCTTGGCATCGATACTGCCGGTGTTAATCAGCTTCGTCCCGTCCACGCGCAGTTCGGGCGTGTCGCTGAACGACACCGACGTGCGGGTCGCCGGCGACGCGCCGGTCAAGGCGGGTCCAGCTGCGTCGGCGGGCCGTTCAACATAGGTGGCGTGGGCGCCGAGTTGGATCCGCCAGTCGTGTCCGTAGAACGGCGTCACCGCGACGCGGCCGACGAACGCCATCTGATCGCCATAGGTCTGGGCCGTTCCCAGGGCGGCGCTGTTGGCCACCCCGATGGTCCGTCCGGTGATGGCGCCCGACGCCAGCCAATGGTCGCCGCCGGCGGAAAGCTGGGCGGCGATGCGGGTGTCGCCGGCCGCCAAGCCCCGCCCGATGTCGGACGAAGCGGGGCGATCGAGCAGCGGCTGGGCGGCGGTGGAGTCCTGGTCGGAAAGACCTTCCAGCGGCGCAAAGGTGCCGACGCGAAGTTTGAACGGCTTGAACCCGTTGTATTGCGCCCAGGCCTCATAGAGCTGGCCGGCGTTCTCGACCCCGGGTCCCCCGAAGTCGGCCACGATCCGGTACTGGAAGTCGCCGAAAGCGTTCCCCTGGAAACCGAACCGGGCGCGCCGGAATTCAGCACCGCTTTTGAGCTTTCGCGCGTGGGTCAGGTCGGCGTTGGCGGCGCTGAAGCCCAGGGCCGGCCCGCTGCGACGAAAATCAGAGACGAGGGGGCCGGGCGCTTGCTGATCGTAGAGCGCCGCGTCAAGCTGGACGAGCGCATACAGGTTGAGGCTGAACTTGCCGTCTGCACTAGCGATGCCGACTTCCTGCTTGGATGCGTCCTTACCGAAAGTGGCGACCGCCGTCGGGGCGGGCCCCTGAGGCGTCAAGGTCTTGATCTGGGCCACTGTGGAGGTCTTCAGGTCGCCGAGTTGGGCCTGAAGGTCGTTCACCTGGTCCTTGAGTGCGGCATTCTCGGCCACCGCGTCAGTCTGCGCCTGCGCCTTTTGCGCCTTCTGCGCCTGCGCCTCCTGTGCCTGCACTTGCGCCTCAAGCGAGGCGACGGCGGCTTCCAAGCGGGCGATACGCGCGTCCGCTTCGTTGGGACGCGCGGCGAAGGCCGATGAGCCGCAGAGGATGGCCACGACCGAGGCGCCAGCAGCGAGAAGGGTTCGGAACCCGACAGTCGTCGGACGGTTGGTTGTATGCATTTTGGATATCCCCTGGATACGTATGATTATAGAGTTTGTTTGCAAATTGTCAGGTCGCGCCGGTAGCGGCCGGACCTTTCGCTGCGGTGAACTTGACAGGGTCCCCGACCACCGCCTCCGCGGTTCTGGACGCTAGTACGACACGACGAGCAGCCAGCCGCACGCGCTGGCCGACTTCGAACTGCCCCGCGAGTGTCTCTGAAAGCTCCGCCGTGAGCCGATGGCCGCTCAAAGCCTGACACTCTATCAAGCGTAGCGAGCCCCGGCCGTGAATTTCGACGATGCGAACCGGCAAGCCTTCGGCATGCGCGCCGCCGTCAAGTCGGGTGTCCTCGGGCCGGAACAGGGCTTCGGCCTTGCCGTCCGCCGGCCGGGCCGGCGTAACGACCGGAGCGGCGAACCCATCGAACCGCGCATATCCGGAGAGCACTTCACAGTTGAGGCGATTGGTCTCGCCAAGGAAGGTGAAGACGAACGATGAAGCCGGCGCCTGGTCAAGCTCGGCCGGGGAGCCGATCTGCTCGATCCTTCCCTGATTCATCAGCACCACCCGGTCGGCCAGATCCATGGCCTCCTCCTGATCGTGGGTAACCAGGATCGTGGTGACCCCAGTAGCGTCATGAATGCGTCGCAGCTCACCCCGAAGCTCCTTGCGAACCTTGGCGTCGAGCGCCCCGAACGGCTCGTCCAGAAGCAGCAGCCTGGGTTCGACAGCGAGCGCCCGAGCCACCGCGACCCGCTGCCGCTGGCCGCCCGAGAGTTGGGCGGGATAGCGCCCACCCAGACCCTCGATCTGGGTCAGAGCGAGCAACTCTTCGACCCGGGCCTTGATGGCGGCGGCCGAGGGACGGGAGCGGCGGGGCCGCACCTCAAGTCCGAAGGCGATGTTTTTGGCGACCGTCATATGGCGGAACAAGGCATACTGCTGGAACACCAAGCCGATCCGTCGCTCGCGGGCGCTGAGGGCTAGGAAGTCCACACCATCGAGGAATACGCAGCCGTGGTCGGGCTTGTCGAGGCCGGCCAGCACCCGCAGAAGAGTGGTTTTGCCCGATCCCGATGGGCCAAGCAATGACAGGAATTCGCCGTCGCGCGCCTCCAGCGAAACACCCGCGAGTGCGGGGAACTGGCCGAACTGTTTGAAGATGCCGTCTATCGTAAGGGTCATGGGGCGCCTCTCCTCAGGCCGGCTTCTGCGTCGAGGCGGCCCGGATCAGTTGCTCGAGCACCGTCTTGGCCACCAGGGTGACAACGGCGAGGCCGGCCAGTAGCGTCGCCGCCGCGAAGGCTCCGACGAAGTCGTAGTCGTTGTAGAGCGACTCCACATGCAGCGGCACCGTTTCAGTCAGGCCACGGATGTGGCCGGACAGCACCGACACCGCTCCAAACTCGCCCATCGCGCGAGCATTGCAAAGCAGGACGCCATGCAACAGCGCCCAGCGGATGTTTGGCAGGGTCACCCGGCGAAACACAGTCCAGCCGCCGGCGCCGAGGCTGGTCGCGGCCAGTTCCTCGTCCACGCCCTGCTCGGTCATCAGCGGAATCAATTCACGCGCTATCAGCGGCACGGTGACGATGATGGTGCCAAGAACGATGCCCGGAAGGGCGAAGATGATCTTGACCCCGGCGACATCGAGGTCGTGACCAAACCATCCGCGCGCGCCGAACAGCAACACCCACACCAGACCCGATACCACCGGCGACATCGAGAGAGGAAGGTCGATGATCGTCAACAACAACGTCTTTCCCTGGAAGTCGAACTTGGCGATCGACCAAGCCGCCGCAACGCCGAAGGCGCAGTTGAGCGGCACGGCGATCGCGGCCACGATCAGGGTAAGCCGGATTGCCGCCAGGGCGTCCGGCTCCTTATAGGTCGCCAGAAAGATCTCCAGACCCTTGGACAAGGCTTCGGTCAGGACCGTGACCAGCGGAGCCCCGATAATCAGGACGAGCCAAGCCAGAGCCAGGGTGAGCAGAAGTATTGGGATCGGGCTGTCAGCGCGCCGAAGCTGGTGTGCGCGCGCGATCATCGGCCGCCCTTTCCCGACAGCATGATCTGCAGCGCGTTGACCGCAATCAAAACCAAAAGGGAAATTGCGAGCATCGCGAGGCCGACTGCGGCGGCGCCCGAGTAGTCATATTGCTCAAGACGGGTGACGATGACGAGTGGCGCGATCTCGGATATCCCAGGCATGTTGCCGGCAATGAAGATCACCGAGCCGTATTCGCCGGCGCCCCGTGCGAACGCCAAGGCGAAGCCAGTCAGCAGGGCCGGCGTCAGCGCAGGCAGGATGACGCGAACAAACCTCTGAATCGGCCCAGCGCCGAGAGTGTGTGCGGCCTCCTCGAAACCGACATCCAGGTCGTCAAGGATGGGCTGGACAGCGCGGACCACGAACGGCAGACCCACGGCGAGCAGCGCCACAAAGACGCCGAAGGGCGTGTATGCCACCTTGAGGCCAAGTGGCGCCAGCAGCGACCCGATCCAGCCGTTCGGGGCGTAAAGTGTCGCCAACGCTATACCGGCTACAGCCGTTGGCAGGGCAAACGGCAGATCGACCAGAGCGTCCACCACCCGCCGACCGGGAAACTGGTAGCGGCTGAGCACCCAGGCGATCAGCAGGCCGATCACCACATTGACCGCCGCCGCCAAGGTCGCGGCGCCGAAGCTCAATCGCAGGGCGGCCAACGTGCGGGACTGTAGAATCGCGCCGAAGAATCCATCGACGCCGTGTTCCCAGGGACGGGCTATCAAAGCGGCCAGCGGCAGTAGAATAATCAGTCCGACATACAAGAGAGTAAAGCCGAACGTCGCCGTGAACCCCGGCAGCGCACTGTGCTCGCGCCACGGGCGGCGCCGCGGCGTGAGGGCGAGCGACGGGTTGGGTATGTCGAGGGCGACCACGATCAGGCCGGCTGATAGGTCTTGGCGCGGCGTCCGATGTACGCGCTATCCTCAAGGGCGTCGCCCCGCATGGTGGCAGGCAGACGCCGCTGTGACAAATTCCATGTCATTCTGTGGTTTCCGTTTAGCGGCGGATAATTAGGGTCGCCGGGCGCGGAGCCACAGTCAGTTTTTCTGACTTCGAGTTTGGATCGACTATCGTGAGAAAACCTATTTTCGGACTTTAGATTAACTCAGGTGACGCCGCGTATATTTCCGCCCTTGCCTAGGCGGAGCTCCCGCCTCATTTGCCCTCTCTGCCGCGCCTTCACGAGTTGAACATGCCCGATCGTCCAACAGTCGCCGTGATCGGCGCAGGGTTCAGTGGCCTCCTGACGGCTCTTCGCCTGCTGCTGGCGCCGGAGGGTCCCCGGGTCGTGTTGATCGAGAAGGGACCCAGGTTCGGGCGCGGCGCCGCCTATTCTACCGCCAGCCCACACCACCTGCTGAACGTACGGGCGACCAACATGAGCGCGCTGGTGGAACAGCCGTCGCATTTTCTGGACTGGCTGGGCGCCGCCGGCGTGGCCGCGCCCGATCGGGTGTTCGTGACTCGGGACCGATACGGCCAATACCTTCAATCGCTGCTGCGCGAGGCGACCGCCGACACCGCTTCGGGCCGGCTGGTGCTCGAACACGACGCCGTGGTGGCCTTGAACCGGCAGGGCGGCGGTGGCGGCTGGACCCTCAGCCTGGCCATGGGTCGCACCCTGATCGCCGACGCGGTGGTTCTGGCCTTGGGCAATCTGCCGCCAACCCCACCTGACGGCCTCAGCGCGGCCTTGTTGAATTCGGATCGCTATGTGGCTGACCCCTGGGCATGGAAAGGCATGGGCGGGAGCGGCCGCGGCGAGGCGCTGCTGGTCGGTACCGGCCTTACCGCCATCGACGTCGCGCTGACCATTCGCGAGGCCCAGCCCGAGACACGGCTGTTCGCCCTGTCCAGGCACGGACTCCTGCCGCGCCAGCATGGCGAAGCGCTTTCGGTTCATGGCGCTCCCGGTATGCCCGGCGGTTCCCCGGCCGAGATGCTGACGGAGATACGGCGGCGGGCCGCGGTCGATTGGCGCGGGGCCATCGATGGTCTGCGGCCCCATGTCCAGGCAATCTGGCGCGGCTGGAACACCGCCGAGCGCCGGCAGTTTCTGCGCCACCTGCGGCCCTGGTGGAATGTCTACCGACATCGGCTGGCGCCCGAGGTGGCGGCGTGGGTGGCTGACTTTCAGCGCTCGGGACAACTGCGCGTGGTGGCTGGACGCCTCAAGGCGATCAATCCCGTCGATGACGGCGTCGAGGTGATCTGGACACCGCGCGGCGAGAGCCAGCTTGAAACGCGGCGGTTCTCACAGGTGATCAACTGCACCGGCCCGCGCGGCGACCTGACCCAATCGAGCGATCCGCTGGTCGCGTCCCTGCTCGAAGCGCGGCTGGTGCGCCCGGACGCCTGCGGCCTCGGCTTCGACGTCGATTCCCGCTCGCGGGCAATTGGCTTGTCCGGCGCGCCGGCCGATAGCCTGTTCGCGGTCGGGCCCCTGACGCGCGGTCAGTTTTACGAGATCACTTCGGTGCCGGATATTCGCCTGCAGGCCGCCGATTGCGCCGATTCGATCCTCAACCGCCTGGCTTTAAGAGATCGTGCGGCGGGCGAACCCGAGGCGCCCCTATCAGGCGCCGACCGGCTGGCGGACGATCTGACCGCGTTCATCGCCGAATCAATGGCGGAGCTCGACGTTGAACTGGGGTCGCTCAAGTTCGCGCGGCGGATGCGCAGCGCCTGGGAACTGCGCGGCCGCCGCGCCGCCCTGGGCGAGATTGCCCTGTGGATCGATGAGCGCCGAGAAATCGAGAAACGTTAGGTATCGACCGTCCTGGCGGGGGGACTGGCGAAGGGCAGGCACAGCAAGGCCAGGCCGGTGAGGATCGCCATCAGCAGCCAGGCCTCGTTGATCGCCCGCACCAGGGCGAGGTGCTCGATCATCGGCTTGAGGATCGCCGCGGTGTCGGCGTCGACGGGACCACGTCCCTGAGCCTGAAACATGTCCAGCGGGATGCCGACGGCCTTGGCGGTGGCCACGTCGCCGGCCCGCAAGCGACCTTCGATGACGCGGCCGAGCACAGGTCCGCGGCCGTAGATCACCGTGTCGATCAGGGCGATGCCTATCGCCCCACCCAGATTGCGCATCAGATTGAACAGGCCGCTGGCGTCGGGGACCAGTTCGGGGGCAAGGCGCCCCAGGGCCAACCGTGTGGGCGGCAGCAGGCAGAACATGATCGCCACGCCCCGCGCGACCTGCGGCCAAATCATTTGTTTGAAGTCGGTGTCGCCCGTCTGAAAGCCGCTGAGACCGAGGCCGACGGCGAACAGCATAAAGCCGAAAGCCGACAGGGTCCGAGCACCCACGCGTCTCTCCAGAAATACCGCGACCGGCGCGGTGAGCAGTTGGGCGATTCCGGTGACCAGCATGGTCCGGCCGATCTCCAGGGCGCCATGGCCGCGCACGAAAGCCAGGAACACCGGCATCAGATACACCGAGCCGAACAGTCCCATCCCCAGAACGAAGCTGAGGAGGCAGCCGACGGCGAAATCGCGGCTGGCCAGGGTGTGAAGTTCCACAATCGGGTGGATCGCCCGCAGGGTGCGGCGAGCGAACAGCGCGCCAGCGACGACGTTGAACACCAGTAAGCCAAGCACAAGGGCCGAGGTCCAGCCGTGATCCGGCGCCTCCTTCAGGGCGATCTCCAGCGCGGCCAGAGCCACCGCCATCAGCCCCAGCGACAGCAGATCCAACCTCCGGACCTCTCCCAGATCTATCGGTTCGACCGGAAGAGACCTTATCGCCGCGAGTGCGCATACAAGGCCGGGAACCACATTGATCAGGAATAGCCAATGCCAGGAATAGGTTTCGGTGATCCAGCCGCCGACGATCGGACCGACGGTCGGGGCCAGCACCGCCAGAACACCGCCGATGGTGGTGGCGAGGCCCTGTCGGCGTTCCGGAAACAGCAAGAACACCGCGGAAAACACCGATGGAATGAGCGTGCCGCCAGAGAAACCCTGCAGCACCCGCCAAGCGATGAGCTGCGCGAAGTTATGACTGGCGGCGCATCCCAAGGAAGCGACGGTGAAGGCGGAGATGGCCACGATGAATAGCCAGCGCATTGAGAGCAGGCGCGTCAGCAACCCGGTCAACGGAATGGCGATGACTTCTGCGATCAGGTAGGCGGTCTGCACCCAACTGACCTGATCGGGCCGAACCGCGAGGGCTTTTTGGATCGTGGGGATCGACGTGGCCACGACCTGGACATCCAGTATGGCCATGAACATGCCCACGCACATGATAGCGAAGCCCGGCCATGCCGAACCCAATGGTCTTTCCACCTCCGACGCCGCCGTTTGCATCCCGCCCCTTCGCCTCCACATTTCGCCAGTAACGGAACGCGCGGGCTCGCGCGCCGTTCAATGGCGGTCGATCCCGCCGGTCGATCCGCCGAGGACATCCGAATGACGCCAATCGCCGCGCAGACCGCCATACCCCGACTGGCCGCCCTGGCCACCGCCGTTCCACGTTTCGATCTCGATCAGGCCGATGTGGCCGCGCGGGCGTCCGAACTGTTTGCCTCCGCGGAGGGCGGTTTCCATCGCTTGGCGCCGGTCTATCGCAACGCCCTGATCGACAGCCGCCACGCTTGTGTTCCCCTGGACTGGTTTGGCGAACACCACGGCTTTCCGGAACGCAACAGGCTGTTCCTGGAGCACGCCACCGACCTTCTGGTCGAAGCGGCTTCAAAGGCTCTGGCGGCTGCGAATCTGCATGCTAGCGAAATTGACACCATCGTCACCGTCTGTTCCTCTGGCATCGCCACGCCAGGTCTGGACGCCAGGGTGATGCAGAGACTGCCCTTCCGGAGGGACGTTCAACGCCTGCCGGTCTTCGGCCTGGGGTGCGCCGGCGGGGTGATGGGCCTGTCGCGCGCGGCGGCCATGGCAAAGGCGGCGCCCGCGTCGCACGTGCTGCTGCTGGTGGTCGAATTGTGCAGCCTGACGTTCCGCCGCCAGGATCGATCCAAGAGCAATATGGTCGCCACCGCCCTGTTCGGCGATGGCGCGGCGGCGGCCGTGGTCAGTTGCCGGACCGACACGGTTTCGATGTCCGCCCCGAGGCTCGGCCCCTGGGGCGAACACACATGGCCGGACAGCCTGGACGTGATGGGCTGGGAGGTTGCCGACGACGGCCTGAAGGTGGTGTTTTCGCGCGACATCCCGGCCCTGGTCCGCGACGACCTGCGGCCGGTGGTCGACGACTTCCTGGCCCGCCATGAGATCAGGCTGAGAGACATCGAGGAATTCGTCTGCCACCCGGGCGGCGCCAAGGTCGTCGACGCCCTGGAAGATTGTTTCGAGTTGCAGCGAGGAACGCTGACGCACGCCCGCGACACTCTGCGCGACCACGGCAACATGTCGGCGGCCACGGTGCTGTTCGTGCTGCAAGCGACCCTGGACGAGCGCCTGTCCGGCCTTCGGCTGCTGACCACCCTGGGCCCTGGATTCACCGCCGCCATGCTGATCATCGAAGCGTGATCGCGAGCCTCAATACCCCGTTGGTCTGGGTGCTGGCCCTGGTCGTGTTTCAGCGGCTAGGGGAACTGGCCCTGGCCTCGTCGAACACCCGCAAACTGCTGGCGCGCGGCGCGCGTGAAATCGGCCGCGCCCACTATCCGCTGTTCATCGCGCTGCATTCGTCCTGGCTGGCGGCCATCGCCCTGACGACGCCGATCGACGCTAAACCCCTCTGGCCGCTAATCGGGGTATTCGTCGCGCTGCAACTGATGCGTGTCTGGGTGATCTCGTCGCTAGGGTCCTACTGGACCACCCGGGTGATCACGCTTGACGGCGCCCCGGTGGTGAAATCGGGACCCTATAGATGGGTCCGGCACCCCAACTACTGGGTGGTGGTCGGCGAGATCGCCGTCCTGCCGCTGGCCTTTCACAACTGGCCGGTAGCCGCGGTTTGGTCGCTGCTCAACGCCATGCTGCTGCGGCACAGGATTGGCGTTGAGAGCGCCGCGCTGGTCGATCGCGTCGCCTGACGATCAGAAGGGAAGCTCAATGCCGCTGGCGGCCCGCAGCCCGTCTAGCTGGGTGTAGCAGCCCTTGCTCAGCAGGTCGGCCCCGAGCGGTTCTACGCCCTCCGTGGACCGCGACACCGTGGGCCAGATCAGGGTCACGGCCGAGCCGTATTCGAACGCCACGCTATAGGTTTCACCGTCGGCGAACGGCAGGCCGGCCGGCCAATCGGCGGCCAGTCCCCCCGCCGACCAGGTGATGGCGCGTTTCTCGCCGGTCGCGGTTCTCGATATGCTGACCGGGGCCGGCGCTCCGCTGTCGCCCCGGGCGAACGACGGCTTCTGACCGGCCACCACGTTGGCCGGCCCCTTGATGACGCGCGATCCGACGGCGTCGAGCAACTCCACGCTGTCGCCGGCCTTGAGGGTGATGATCTTGTCGGCCCGCAGGACAGCGCCCTGGGGATAGGACCCAGAGGACGGCCTGTGCGCCGAAAACACAACGACCTGGGCGAACGCAACACCGGCGCCCAGAAGCAGCAGGGCGGAAACACCGACCGCTAAGCCGGAAAAGGGTGACATGAGCGCTTATCCGGACTGAATAGGCCGCGGCCTTCTTCCAGCGTAACTTCGCGGCGGTTTAGTCCCGCCGCACTTGCCGGCGTTGGGAGGCCACCAGTCTTCTGGCTTCGTGCAAGGTCTCGGCCACCGCGACACAAAGCGATCGCATCTCGTCCGTGGCCTCCAGCAGGTCGGGCACCATGATGGTCATCATGCCGGCGGCATGGGCGGCGCGCACGCCGTTGTGAGAATCCTCCAGGGCCAGGCAGGCAACGGGATCGACACCCAGTCGCGCGGCGGCGACAAGGAACGGATCGGGATTAGGCTTGCCACGCTGGTAGTCGCCGGCCGCCACCACCGACTGGAACCGGGCCAGCAGGCCGTTGGGACCAAGCTGCCGCGCCACGGTCGCGTGACCGGAGGAGGTGGCGACCGCGCGGGGTATCCCCTCCGCCTCCAGGAAATCCAGCAGTTCGACGGCCCCAGCCTTCACCGCCACTCCCACCTCGATTTGGGCGTGCGCGAGCGCCCAGGCGTCGGCGATCCAGGGCTCGTAATCGAAATCGGCGCCGAAATGCTCCAGGGCGACCACGCGGCTGGCCTGTTGTTGGAGCCCCACCATGCGCAGAAACACCTCGAGCGGCAGATGGATGCCACGGCGACGTCCGGCCTCCATCATCACGTCGCGAAACATGGTCTCGGTATCGACCAGCAAGCCGTCCATATCGAAGACCACGGCCTCGATCCGGCGCGGCAGGGTCACGCGAACTGGTCCGCGCCGTAGCCCTGGAAATACAGCAGGGCCGTCAGGTCGGTGTGATCGACACGGGCGTCGGCTCGGGCGGCGACGATCGGCTTGGCGCGCCAGGCAACACCCAGGCCGGCGGCCTCGATCATGGCCAGATCATTGGCGCCGTCGCCGACTGCGAGGGTTTCGGAGAGGGTCAGGCCCAGCGCCGCCGCCTCTTCGTTCAACGCCGTCAGCTTGGCTTCCCGGCCGAGGATCGGCATGGCGACCGCGCCGGTAAGCCGCGCCCCATCGTCGATCAGACGATTGGCCCGGTGGCTGGCGAAACCCGCCACCGCGGCGACCCGCGCGGTGAAGAAGTCGAAACCGCCGGAAACCAACACGCAACGGGAGCCGTGAGCGGCCATGGTGCGCGCCAGGGTGGCTGCGCCCGGGTTGAGGCGTACGCGTTGATCGTAGGTGTCTTGCAAGGAGCCGAGGCCCAGGCCTGCCAGCCGCGAGACGCGTTCGATCAAGGCCGCCTCGAACGGCATCTCCCCGGCCATCGCGCGCTCGGTGATGGCGGCGATCTCGGCCTTGACGCCCGCGAAATCGGCCAGCTCATCCAGGCATTCGCAACCGATGATCGTGGAGTCCATGTCGGCCAGCAGCAACCGCTTGCGCCGGCCCTCGGCTGGCTGGACACAGACATCGACGGCCAGGCCCGCGAAAGCGGTGGTGGCTCGGATCCGCAACGCGGCCAGATCCCCGCCATCGACGAACAGATCCATCGCCCGGTCGCTCAGAATCTCCGTGTCGGCGATCGGCCGCCCCGCTCCCGCCAGAGCTTCGAGCGCGTGATCGAGGCTTTCCCGCAGACCGTCATGGTCGGGAGCGACAAGGGTGAGGACGTGGCGCATCGGCGGGCGGGGATGTGGCCGATCTGGCCGGGCGCCGCAAGACGCAATCATCCCGCCGCCCCAGGGTTGCGCGCCGCGCGGACGCGAGGCATGAGGCGGGGTCAGGCGTCGCCAAGAGCGCCATTCCCTTTCGGAGGACATGCGATGCCCGAGGCCATTCTCGAACCCGATCTGCCGATCATCGACCCGCACCATCACCTGTGGGACCGCACCCAGGGCAACACCGGCGATCTACCGCCGCCGCGGCACGGCTTCGAGGCGATGCTGCGGATGGTTCCCCACTATCTGTTCGACGAGTTGCTGGCCGACATGACGCGCGGCCACAACGTAATCGGCACCGTCTACATGGAATGCGGGTCAATGTACCGCGCCGACGCGCCGCCGGCTTTCCGCCCGGTTGGCGAGACGGAATTCGTCAATGGCGTCGCAGCGATGGCCGCCAGCGGCCTGTATGGAGATTCGCGCGCCTGCGCCGGCATTGTCGGCCATGTCGACCTGACCATCGGCGCCCCCGCCCAGGCCGTGCTCGAAGCCCATATCGCCGCCGGTGGCGGGCGGTTTCGCGGCATCCGGCATGCCGCCTCGTCGGACCCCGATCCGGCCGTGCTCGGCCCACTGGGTCACCGGCCGGCCGGTCTTTATCTCGACGCGCGCTTCCGCGAGGGGTTCGCCCAGCTGGCGCCGCTGGACATGTCGTTCGACGCCTGGATGCTGGAGCCGCAGTTGGGCGATCTGATCGATCTGGCGCGGGCGTTTCCGGACACCACCATCGTATTGGACCACGTCGGCACGCCACTGGGGATCGGGACCTACGCGGGCCGGCGCGAGGAGCGCTTCGCCGGCTGGCTGGCCAATATCCAGGCTCTGGCGGTGCTGCCCAACGTGTTCGTCAAGTTGGGCGGGCTGGCGATGGTGTTTCCGGGCTTCGACTCGTTCATGGCGGCCAGCCCGGCCTCCTCCACCCAGCTGGCGGCCGAGTGGCGGCCCTATATCGACGCCTGTATCCAGGCCTTCGGACCGATCCGCTGCATGTTCGAGAGCAATTTTCCGGTCGATATCGGCAGCTGCACCTACGACGTGCTTTGGAACGCCTTCAAGGTTCTCAGCCAGGGCTATTCGGCGGACGACAAGACCGCCCTGTTCAACGACACCGCCAGGCGCGTCTACCGGCTGGATATTTAGGGAAATTCGCATGCACTATAAAGAACTCAAGACGGCCTGGGCCGAGCTGATCGCGCCAGGCGGGGCGTTTGAGATCGAGACGATCCAGGTGCGCGGCGTTCCCATTCGCGCCTACAAGAACGCGCCGGCCACGGTGCGCGACCTCTGGCTGGCCTCGACGGCGTTCGCCGACCGCGAGTATCTGATCTATGGCGATGAGCGGATGACCTATGGCGAGGCCCACGTCCGGGTGAATTCGATCGCCGCCTGGCTGACGGCCCAGGGGGTGGCGCGCGGCGACCGGGTGGCGATCGCCATGCGCAACTATCCAGAGTGGATCCTGGCCTATTGGGCCTGCGTCTGCCTGGGCGTGGCCGCAGTCGGCATGAACGCCTGGTGGGTGCCCGAGGAGATCGACTATGCGCTCAAGGATTCGGCCCCCAAGGTGGTCTTCTGCGACGGCGAGCGTCTGGCGCGTCTGATCGAAAGGCCCGAAACCACCGCCGGTATCACCATCGTGGCGACCCGGACCGACGGCGCCACGCCCGACGGCGTGATCGCCTGGAGCACGGTGATCGGCCACGGCGGCGACATGCCGGACGCCGCCATCGGCCCCGACGACGACGCCTGCATCTTCTACACCTCGGGCACCACTGGCTTTCCCAAGGGGGCGCAGCTTACCCATCGGGGCTGTGTCTCCAACCTGTTCAGCATCATGTTCTCGGGTCAGGTCACGGCGCTGGCCACCCAGCGGGCAACGGGCGTGGTTCCCGACGCCGCCGCGCCCGTTCCCGTGCCGATCGCCCTGCTGACCACACCCCTGTTCCATGTCACGGCCAACAACTGCGGCGCCTATGCGATCACGGCGGCCGGCGGCAAGATGGTGCTGATGTATCGCTGGGACGCCAAGACCGCGCTGACCCTGATCCAGCGGGAGAAGGTGACCTCGATGAGCGGGGTTCCGGTGATGTCGCGCGAACTGATCAGCCATCCGGACTTCGACAGCCACGACCTTTCCAGCCTGATGTCGCTTGGCGGCGGCGGGGCCCAGCTGCCGCCCGACCTGGTCGCCAAGATCGATTCCACCGTGGCCACGGCCAGGCCCAACACCGGCTATGGCATGACCGAGACCTGCGGCATCATCACGGCGGTGTCGGCCGACTTCTTCGTCGACAAACCCGCCAGCGCCGGCCCCGCCATGCCGGATTTCGAGGTCAAATGCGTCGATGACGAAGGCGCCACCGTCGCCCAGGGCCAAGTGGGCGAACTTTGGGTGCGCGGCGCGCAGGTGATCAAGGGCTACATCAACCGCCCCGACGCCACCGCCGACAGCATCACCGACGGATGGCTGCACACCGGTGACATCGCCCGCCTCGACGAGGACGGCTTCATCTTCATCGTCGACCGCAAGAAGGACATGGTGCTGCGCGGCGGCGAGAACGTCTACTGCGCCGAGGTCGAGGCCTGCCTCTATCGGCACCCGGCGGTGGCCGAGTGCAGCGTGTTCGGCGTTCCCGACGATCGCCTGGGCGAGGAAGTGGCGGCCGCGATCTTCCCCCGCGCGGGACAGTCGCTGGACGGCGTCGTGCTGCGCGAGCACTGCGCGGTGATCATGGCCAAGCACAAGATCCCCCGCTATCTGTGGATCGTCGGCGAGCCCCTGCCCCGCAACGCCAGCGGCAAGTTTCTCAAGCGCCAGCTTCGCGAGACCCTGCCCTTGGCCGAGGCGGTCTGATCTAACAAACCCGATAGTATTCACTCCAACGCCGGGGCGAAATGTCCGTCAAAAGCGCCCTCCGGACGTCGCCGAGGCCTCCGCCCCCCGCGCCATCCATGAGGATCTGGCCCGGACGTCCGGAGAAACGCCCAAAAGTGAGTGTTTTCTCATTGGATGCGCGATCGGGCGTGCGCACAGAAACAAATTCCGCTTATGTTCCTCGAAGCCTAAATCAGACTCCGGTAATTTAAGCCTGGATCAGGATTTAGATTTTAGACTGTTCCGTCTAAAATCATCTTGATCTAGCGTCGCCTTCGCCGTGGCCATGAGGAATGAATGCGCGTTCGATTTTACGGAACCCGAGGATCGATAGCGACGCCCGGCCAGGCGACCATCCGCTATGGCGGCAATACGTCGTGCGTCACGGTGCGTTCCGATAGCGGCGCCCTGGTGCTGCTCGACATCGGCACCGGCGCCGCAGTGCTTGGGCGCGAACTGATGGCGTCCGGCGGCGCGCTTCGCGGCCACATTCTGATCGGCCATACACACTGGGACCATATCCAGGGGCTGCCGTTCTTCGCGCCGCTGTTCGTTCCGGGCAACGAGTGGCACATCTATGCGCCACGCGGGTTGCGCCAGACGGTGCACGACACGCTGGCCGGCCAGATGCAGCACGCCTATTTCCCCATCGATCTCGACCAACTGGGCGCGAATATTCACTATCACGACCTGGTCGAAGGCACGCTCCAGATCGAGGACATCGCCGTCACCGCCCAGTATCTGAACCATCCGGCGCTGACCCTAGGCTATCGCCTGGAGGCCGACGGCGCCTGTGTGGTCTACGCCACCGATCATGAGCCTCACTCGCGTCCGCTGGCCGAGAACCCAGGCCCGATCGACGGTCAGGACCGTCGCCACGCCGACTTCCTGACCGGCGCGGATCTGGTGATCCACGACGCCCAGTATCTGGCCAGCGAATATGCGTCGAAGGTCGGCTGGGGCCATAGTACGATCGAATACGCCATCGCAGTGGCCCGGTTCGCGGGGGCCAAGCGGCTGGCCCTGACCCATCACGATCCGCAACGTACCGATGACGCGCTGGACGCGCTGATCGCTGGCCTCCGCTCTGGCGACGATGGGGGCGATCGCACGGGCGACGGGGCGCGCGGCCTGGAAATATTCGCGGCCGCCGAGGGCCAGGAGATCGAACTTCGCGGCGATGCGCTTCAGAGCCCGGTCGCGGAGTTCTCCGCCGAAACCGTGGTCACCCAGGCTCTGGTCGAATCGACGGTTCTGGTGGCGCTCACGACGCCGGACCGGATCCAGGCCCTGACCAAGGCCCTCGAGGATGAGCAGGTCCGGACCATCGTCGCCCCGATAGCGGAGGCCGCCCGGGCCGCCGCCGCCGAACGCCCCAGTCTGCTTATTCTGGAAGACACCGGCGTCGGCGCGGCCGAGGCGACGGCGCGGGAGGTCCGTGCGTTCGATCCCGACATCTCCGTCATGCTGATCTCGGCCGGCGAGGACCGCAACGGCGCGGCCGGGGTTTTGTTCGACGATTGGCTGACCGAACCGTTCTCCTCCAGCTACGCCAGGGCGCGGCTGAGGGCGGCCCTGATGCGGCGCGCGTGCCGCTGGAGCCGCGCCGACCTGCCGATCGACGAGGTCCCGCGGCTGGCGGCGCTCCGGGGCCTGCAGATCCTAGACACGCCCCCGGAGGAGCGCTTCGATCGCATCACCCGTCTGGCGGCGGCGCATTTCGACGTGCCGGTGGCGCTGATCTCGCTGGTCGACGAGAACCGCCAATGGTTCAAATCCACCTGCGGCATCAAGGCCAGCGAGACGCCGCGCGACGAATCGTTCTGCGCGCACGCGGTGCTGAGCCGCCAGCCCCTGATCGTGCCCGACACCCTACTCGACGCGCGCTTCGCCGAGAACCCGATCGTGACGGACATGCCGCGGGTACGGTTCTACGCGGGATATCCGCTATTCGTGGCGGATGGCCATTGCATCGGCACGCTTTGCATTCTCGACACCCGGCCAAGGGATTTGAGCGAACAGGAGCTGGCCCGCCTGGGCGATCTTGCCGAACTCGCCCGGGCGGAGTTGGAACGCATGGCCTTGGTTACTCAATCCTGAGCCGCTTTCCGATCTGGCGGGCAATGGCCGCTGGCCCTCGGTTGGCTGTGGCTTGGCCGGTTCCTGACCCGAAACAGCCCTCGAATGGCCCGCAATGGCCAGGCGGGAGACGATTTGTACCGGCCTCAAATCGATGCAAGGTAACAAGGTAGATAGCCTGGAGGGACTGAGCGAGTGGTTGGCGCGGCTCGTCGCCGCCGAACGCCCCCGCAAGCCGGTGGACGTGGCCATGCTGAAGTCGCTTACGGACGCCATGCCTATGCAACCGTCGTCGGCGGGCGACTTTGTTCGCGAGATGCGCGACGCGGATCGGTTTTGAACCTGTATCTAGACACGTCTGTGTTGGTGTCGACGCTGACCCACGAGGCGGCCAGCGCCTCGTGGGTCAATCTTCGCTCGGTCTTCGCGCCGCTGACACTCTCGATCACGCGGCGACACTATGCAGCCAGGACCGGCGGCTGGCGGAAACGGCGATAGGGATGGGGTCAAGAGCGGAGTTGGTTTGAACCAGGGAGACGCTGAGTTCAGCGCACTGTCACGGAATCCCCACCGAATCCACGAGACAGGCCATAAAAGACGGTTGCCCTTTAGCTAGGGAGCCAGTCAATTGCGTGCACTGTCAACGTAATTTCTACGCACTACCGCCCCTTGAACACCGCTTCGCGTTTTTCCATGAACGACAGCATGCCTTCGCGGGCGTCCTCGGAGCGCATCAGCGGCAGCAGTTGCAGGAAGACGTGGTGGACGTGGTCGTGGAAGGTCTCGTTCAGGCCCATGCGCATCATCCGCTTGGAGGCCTGAACAGCCAGGGGGGCGTTGGCGGCGATCTGTAGTGCCATTTCCCTGGCCAAGGCGGCGAGTTCGTTGGTCGGGACCACCCGCGAGGCCAGGCCCCATTCGACGCATTCGTCGGCGCTCAGGGTCCGGCCCGTGAAGATCAGTTCGGCGGCCTTGGACCAGCCGATCAGGCGCGGCAGGAACCATGTGCCGCCAGACTCGGGAACGATGCCGCGCTTGGTGAAGGCCGCCGCCATCTTGGCGCCGTGGGCCATGATGCGGATGTCGCAGCCGAGCGCGGTATCCATGCCGTAGCCCGCCGCCGAGCCGTTCAGGGCGCAGATGGTCGGCTTGCCCATGTTGAACATCACCGTCGGCGGGGTGTTGCGCAGATCGAGGTTGGTGGAGACGCTGGTGTTGTTGCTGATGCCCTCCTTGCCCGGTTCGGCCGGGCGGGTGACCTCGGTAAGATCCAGGCCGGCGCAGAAGGCGCGGCCCGTGCCGGTCAGGATCACCACCCGAACGTCGGGATCCTCGTCGGCCGTGACCAAGTGGGCGGTCAGTTCGCCCAGCATCCGGCGCGAGATGGTGTTCATCCGCTCGGGGCGGTTGAGAGTGATGGTGGCGATGTGGTCGGACACCTCATAAAGGACTTCGGGGCTGTCGGTCATTGCTGGGCTCCATACATCTGGGCGGCTTCGACGCCGTCTTCACCGAGTTCGGCCAGGATTTCGAGGGTGTCGCGGCCGACGTCGGGCGGTTCGCGCCGGATGGCGGCCGGTGTTTTGGAGAACCGCAGGCCGGGCTTCATCGCGCGATAGGTCCCTTCAGTCTCGTGGACCCGCTCCTCGAACAGGGTCACCTTCAGCTGTGGGTCGTCGAGGACGTCGCGGGCGGTGTGGGCGATCATGGCCGGCACGGAGTTGGCTGCGCAGAGCTTCATCCATTCGGCGGTGGTGCGCGTCGCGGTCGCCTCGGCCAGCATGGCGTTGTAGGTGGCGACCTTGGCCTGGGAGCCCTTGGCGGAGAGGAAACGCGCGCTGGTGTAAGCGCCCGGAATGCCACCCAGCTCCAGATATTTCGCTGCCTGGACCTGGTTGGCCGGCATCACCATCAGCCAGCCGTCCTTGGTTTTCAGTGGCTTGCGATAGGGGGTGACGGTAGTGGTGTGGCCGAACTTGCCGAGCGGCGGAATGTAGGTTTCGCCATAGAGATGCTCGGCCATGATGAAGCCGGTGAAGGTCTCCAGCATCGGCACCTCGACATACTGCCCCTCGCCGGTGGCTTCCTTGTGCCGCAGGGCCGCGAGGCAGGCGATGGCGGCGAACAGGCCGCAGGTCTTGTCGGCGATGATCGAGGGCACGAACTTCAGCGGCTCGTTGGGGTCCACCAGTTGGGCCAGACCGGCGGCGCCGCTGGCCGACTGGATCAGATCGTCGAAGGCCTGGCGGCCGGCGTAGGGGCCGTCGGAGGCGTAGCCCATGGCCTCGACATAGACGATGTCGGGCTTGATCTCCGCTACCGCCTGATAGGAGAAGCCCAGGCGCGCGACGGCCTCGGGCCGCATATTGTGGATGAAGATGTCGGCGGTCTTGATCAGCTTGCGCAGCGCCCGGCGCCCCGGTTCACTCTTCAGATCGAGCGCCAGCGAGCGCTTGTTACGATTGAGCGCCACGAACACCGGCCCCATGGTCTTGTTGACGGGCGCCTTGCCGTTCAAGCGCTGGCGATCGCCCGACGGCTCCTCCACCTTGATCACGTCGGCGCCCAGATCGCCCAGGGTCTGGGTAGCATAGGGACCGAGCACGAACTGCGTCAGATCGACAACCCGAACGCCGCTCAAGGGTCCTTTGGTCTGGCCGTCCATCTAGTTTCCTCCGAGTTGTGGTCTATTGAGGGTGAGACCGGCTCGATGGCAATAGTTTCACAACAGTCGATCGAAACCCAGGGAAACGCACCATGACCGAGCAACTGATCGAGACCCACCAGAACGGCATTGCCACCCTGACCATGAACCGGCCCGAGGCGCGCAACGCCCTGACCGGCGAGATGCAGGCGTCCCTGGCCGAGGCGATCCCGCGGCTGGCAGCCGATCCTTCCGTGCGGCTGGTGGTGCTGACCGGGGCCGGCGGGGCGTTCTGCGCCGGGGGCGATGTGAAGAGCTTCGCCGCGGCCACCAGCGCCGCGCCGTCGCCGGGCGGCGGGTTCGACATGGAACAGAGAATCCACGGGCTGAGAAGCGGCATGGAAGTGTGCCGCTGGCTGCACGACATGCCTAAGCCGACCCTGGCGGTGATCCCTGGTCCGGCGGCCGGCGCCGGCCTGTCGCTGGCCCTGGCCTGCGACCTGCGCATCGCCGCCGAAGACGCCAAGCTGACCACGGCGTTTTCCAAGGTCGGCCTGGCCGGCGACTATGGCGGCACCTATTTCCTGACCCACTTGGTGGGTGCGGCGAAGGCGCGGGAGCTGTATTTCACTGCCGACGTGATCACCGGGGCCGAAGCCCTGAGACTGGGTATCGTCAACAAGGCCGTTCCGCGCGAGGAACTGGCCGAGGCCGCCGCCGAATGGGCGCTCTATCTGGCCGGACTGCCGACCATCGCCATCGGTTACATGAAGCGCAACCTCAATGCCGCCGAGCACGCGACTTTGAACGAGGTGCTGGACGTCGAGGCGCAGAATATGGTGCGCACGATGATGACCCAGGACCACAAGACCGCCTCGGCCGCCTTCGTGGCCAAAGCCAAGCCGGTGTTCCAGGGCCGTTGATCGACTGCCTGGCGCCGATCAATCTGATCGCCGGCCCCACGGCCAGCGGCAAGTCCGCGTTGGCCCTGCGTATGGCCAAAGAAACCGGTGGCGAGATTGTCAACGCCGACTCGATGCAGATCTACGCCGACCTGAGGGTGCTGACGGATAGGCCAAGCCCCGAGGACGAGGCGATCGCGCCGCATCACCTGTTCGGAGTGGCCGACGCGGGCGAGGCCTGGTCAGTGGGGCGATGGCTGGAGGCGGCGACCGCAACGCTGGCTGGGATCGCCGCGCGTGGACGACCCGCAATCGTCGTCGGCGGAACCGGACTCTATTTTCGCGCCCTGACCGAGGGCTTGGCCGACATTCCCGCCGTGCCAGCGGCAATCCGGAGGGAAGTGCAGGCGCTGTTCGATCAGTTGGGCGAGACTGCTTTTCGGGTGCGTCTCGCCGACGTCGACGCGCCTTCGGCCACCCGGATCGCCAGGGCGGATCGTCAGCGGCTGACCAGGGCCTACGAGGTCTGGGCCATCAGCAGGCGCTCGCTTACCGAGTGGCAGGCGCGAACCCAGCCAACCCTTGCCCCTGGGACCTGGCGGGGCGCGATCGTCGAACCGGACCGCCACACCCTCTATGATCGCTGTGACGCCCGCCTTGCCGCCATGCTCGACGCCGGCGCTCTGGAGGAAGTGGCGCGGCTCGCCGCACGGGGCCTGGGCCCCGCGGCGCCAGCGATGAAAGCGCTGGGGGTCGCGCCCCTCTCCGCCCACCTGCGCGGTGAGATATCCCTGGACGAAGCCCTGGCTCGGGCACGCCAGTACACCCGCCGCTACGCCAAGCGCCAAATGACCTGGTTCCGTAACCAGACCCCGGACTGGCCGCGATTCGAAAACGCGGACGCGGTCATCAACGACGCAGGGGAATCGCTTGAACGCGGTCATGCTTCCTGACGGATGAGTCGTTCGAGGTATGCGGTGTCCCAAGCGGCGGATTTTCGGCGGACCTTGAGGCT
>JAYVYH010000045.1:0-3196 GCA_043784385.1 Caulobacteraceae bacterium
CGCTGCAGCGCCGCGTGGGCGGCGGCGGCGGTGCCGCGCAAGGCGACGCCCTCCAGCATGCTATCGATCTGATAGGCCGTGATCGGGTCGATCAGCTGAGTCCCGTCGGGTTGTGGATCGGGGCCGTCGTCGCCGGAGAAACTACCCGCGCAATCGCGGCATTGCCGTTGATCGGCGCGATAGAGCAGGTCGCCGGTGCGATTCTCCACCAGCTCGATGAGGTGCGGCGTGACCTTGCGGCCACCGTTGACCAGCGCGGCATAG
Organism: Caulobacteraceae bacterium; assembly: GCA_043784385.1. GTDB lineage: Bacteria > Pseudomonadota > Alphaproteobacteria > Caulobacterales > Caulobacteraceae > Acaudatibacter. Next base: position 265 of record JAYVYH010000045.1, read on the forward strand.
GCGCCGGTCAAGCGGTAGGGCGTGGTTTCTCCGGCGCCCAGGGCCATGGCCAGGACCGGATCCATCTTGTCAGCGATACCGAACTGCTGGGCCGTCGCGGCGATCTTGCGCATGCCAACCTGCAGGGCGATCCGCACCGTCATGGTGTTCAGCGAAAGCTCCAGGCCACGGCGAAAGATCAGCGGGCCGTGGAAACCGTGTTCATAATTCTCCGGGCTCCAGGTCCCGCCGCCAAAGCCGGGCAGAGAGATCGGCGCGTCGGTGACGATGCTGGCCGGGGTGAACTGGCCGGTTTCCAGGGCGGTGGCGTAGACGAAGGGTTTGAACGACGATCCCGGCTGGCGATAGGCCTGGGTGGCGCGATTGAATTTCGACAGCGAGAAGCTGTAGCCGCCGACCATGGCCAGCACCCGGCCGCTATTGGGTTCCATGGCCACCAGGGCGCCATTGACGATCGGAGCCTGCCGCAGACGAAAGCCGCCGGTCTCGGCGGGCTCTACAAACACCAGATCGCCCACGGCCAGACCCTTGCCGGCCCGGGCCCAGGCAACGTCCGCGCCGACGATATCGCCCACGGTGTTGTCGACGGCGGTCTGCACGCGCACCCGCCCGCCCGACGCCTCCAGCACCAGCGCCGCCAGCCACTTTTTGCGCTCGGCCGGCGGGGCGTGTTCCATAGTGGCCTTTTGCCACCCCGGCGTATTGGCGACGTGACCCCAGGCGCCACGCCAGCCGTGCCGGCGGTCATAGGTCTCAAGGCCATCCATCAGCGCGATCCGCGCCGCCGTCTGCAGCCGAGGATCGAGGGTGGTGCGGACATAGTAGCCGCCCTGGGTCAGGTCGCTTCCCACCGACTTGATCTGCAGCGCCTGTCGCCGGGCTTCGTCGACGAAATAGTCGGCGTCACGATATTTAGCCCGCGCAGGGGCCACCTCGATGATCAGATCCTCCTTCATCGAGGCGTCGGCCTGGGCGCGGGTGACCCAGCCCAGATCAGCCATGGTGGACAGGATCATATTGCGGCGCCGGATCGCAGCGGCCTTGTGGGTGAAGGGCTGATAGTTGTCCGGCCCCTTGGGCAGAGCCGCGAGAAAGGCGCACTGGGCCAAGGTCAGATCGGAAATCGATTTGCCGAAATAGTTGTAGGCGGCCGCGCCGACACCGTAGGAGCGGTAACCCAGCCAGATCTCGTTCAGATAGAGTTCGAGGATTTGGGGCTTGGACAGCGTCTCCTCGAGCCGCGTGGCCAGCAGCGCTTCCTTCAGCTTGCGGCCGACCGAGACCTTGTTGGAAAGCAGGACGTTCTTGGCCACCTGCTGGGTGATCGTCGAGCCGCCCTCGGGCCGGCGGCCCTGAAGGATGTTGAACACGTCCTTGATCAGCGCCCGCGAAAGCCCGGCTAGATCCACGCCGCCGTGGGTGAAGAAATTGTGATCCTCGGCCGCCAGGAACGCCAGCGACAGGCGCCGCGGCATCTGATCGTAGGGCACGAAGATCCGGCGGACCTTGGAAAACTCGCCGATCAGGGTGCCGTCCCAGGCGTAGACGCGCGTGGCGGTGGGTGGGTGATAGTCGGCGAGCTCGGCGGCGCTGGGAAGCTGGCGAAACAGAATAGCCGCATAGATGCCCGCCGACAGCGACGACACGGCCACCGCGCAGAGGGCGGCGATAGCCACCGGCCTGATCCAACGACCCTGAAACTGCAAAACCGGTGGACCTCCGTGGGGCACGCGCCCCGATCATCAGTCCTCTAGCAACCTTACCCGCGCGCGCCAACGCGGGACTGTTAGCCCGCCGCCAGCCGCGTTCCCCCCAGAAAATAGGCGTCGATGGCCTCCGCCACGCCGGCCATCAGCTGCTCCCGCTGAACCGGGTCGGTCAGCCGCATCTCGTCGGACGGATTGGTGATGAAGCCCATCTCCATGAGCACCGCCGGAACGTCCGGAGCCAGGAGCACGAAATACCCGGCATCCCTATGGCTGCGCGGGAGCAGGTTCACCTTGTCGCTGATATGATCGATGAGAATACTGGCGAACTGGGACGAACGATTGCGGGTGCTTCTCTGGGTCAGGTCCAGCAGGATTTGTCGTATGCCAGGGTCCGACCGGCGGTCTCCACTATTGGAGAACCATTCGTGGGGTCCGAGAACATTGTTTACGCGTCTCTGGCCACTGTCCGAGAGGGTGTAGATGCTGGCGCCGTGCGGCGTGGGATCAGACCCGGCCGAGTCAGCGTGCAGCGAAATGAACAGATCGGCGCCGGCCTTGCGGGCGATCTGGACCCGGGCCTCCAAGGGAATGAATACGTCTGTGGCACGCGTCAGCACCACCCGGTAGCGGCCGCTCTTCTCGAGACGCCCCTTCAGGGCCAGGGCCGCGGCGAGGGTGATGTCTTTTTCATTGCGTACCAGGCTCCGCGCGCCCGGATCATGGCCGCCGTGGCCGGCGTCGATGACAATCACTTTCTGTATCGGCTTCGGAACACGGCTCGTCGCGGGTCGGATAGATGACGAGCGACTGATGGCGACAGGCCGGGCCGCCGGCGAATCAGCGCGACCCACCGCCGGGCGCACGAAACCCGGCTCATTCTGGAATTGCGCGATAGGAGCCTGAACATCCTCAGTCGAAGGTTGCGAATCCGCATCCGAAGGCCAGTCGGGACCCGCGAGAGGCGGCACGCCGGGACTGGCGTGAAAGGCGGTCGATATCCTGGCGAGAGGCGAGGCAACGCCTCCCGACAGTAGCCGGGCGTTGACGGTTGTCGTCTGGGGCGTCGGCGTCTGAGCTATTTGTGGCGCCTGGAGCCGAGGGGCTACTTTCGCAACGGTCGACGGGGCGTCGTTCGGCGTCTCTGTCTTGACGTCGATCACATAGCGCCAGGGTCCGCCATCGGCTCCCGGCGGAATCAGAAACCTGTGCGCCATCACCGCGCC
>JAYVYH010000046.1:0-11539 GCA_043784385.1 Caulobacteraceae bacterium
GGGGGTGTATCGCGCGATCCTGTTCGGGGATTCGCAGACGGCCGGTGACGGGGTCTCGAACGGCGAACGTTTCAGCGACCTTCTGGAGACCCTGGCGCCCGGTCTTGAGGTGTTCAACTACTCTCTGACCGGCACGGGAACAGATCAGCAGTATCTGACCTATCGCGAATTCGGTGATGTCGCGCACGATTTGCTGATCATCAGCTCGTATGCTGAGAACGTCCGGCGGGTAAATCACCGATTTCTGAGATTTCGTGACGCCAGCGGCCAGGAGGTATTCTACGCTAAGCCCTACTATAAGGTTGAAGATGGCGAGCTGACGCTCCACCACATCCCCGTGCCGAAACGGCCGTTGACAAAAGATACGATCGCCCCGGAGGATGCGCCCCATGTGGACTGGGGCGCACAGATTTCCAATGTTCCGGCGGCGCTTCGTCCTGTCGTGCAGAATGAAGGCGTCCGCACCGTCCTGAAGACTCTCGGAATACGGGACCTGATGCAAAAGATCACCAAGACCCAGCCCGTTCCCGACTACGATTCGCCCAACAATCCAGGGTGGCTACTACTCCGAAAAATTCTGGAAACCTGGATCCGTCAAAGCCCGACACCCGTCCTGCTTGCCCCCGTGCCGATGTGGACGGACATCGAAGGAACCAGCGATCCCTCCGACTATCAGGCGCGGTTTCGCGAATTAGCGGCGGATACCGGGTGCCACCTGTATGATGCGATCCCTGATCTTTGGGCCTATCCGCCCGATGAGCGGCGTAAGTTCCGTTTCAAGCAGGACCTGCACCTTTCGGCGTTGGGGCATCAGGCCATGGCGCGGGCGCTGGCGCCGGTCGTGGAACGCATCATGCGGGAAGGCAGCGCCAACATCCCCGCTTCGGAACCTCCTCCAACGGAGAGTCCGGGTCGCATGGTGGCTTGAGTCGAATTGAAAGGGTTGCTGCCCGATTTGGGCTCTACGCCGCTCCCGGGGCGCCAGAGACCAGCAATCTGAAGCCGATCACACTGCGCAGCAGGCGGATGCGATAAAGCACGGCCAGCGCCCCCATTCTTTGGCCCGGGCCCGTTATATTGCGCGACCAGAGAACCTTCGGCGTGTGGGCCACCGCCGACAGGGGATAGAACAGGATCCGGAGTACCCACCGGATCCGCGCCACGTTCGACGTCACCCTCAGCTTGAACATCTCCATGTCCATGCGGCGCGTCATCTTGCACAGGGCGGGCCAGTCCGGTCTGGCGGGATGCCGCACGATCACATCGCCTTTGTAGCCGAGTCGGTAACCGGCCGCCGTCGCGCGGTGGCACCATTCGACGTCCTCGGAAACACCCGTAGCCAGGAAATCGCCGACCTTGTCGAAAATGGACCGCCGGGTAAACAGGTTCGCCGTCACCGTGAAATTGGTGCGGCGGATATAGTCCTCATTGTCAAATCTGAAGACCAGCTCGAAGGATTCACCGAATTGACATGGGCGGCGTCGGCGGCGAACACCACCATTCGGCCTCCAACCAGATCGAGTTCCCCCAGCGCCCTGACACCCTGTTCCAGCCATTGCGGATGGGGCACGCAATCGGAATCTGTGAAGGCCAGGGTCTCGAACCGCGCCAGAGCCAGGGCGCCGTTTCGCGCCGGTCCCGCGCCTTTCTCGGTCACGATTGTCAGCCGCGCCCGCCCTGCCACGACCCGGGCCACGGCCTCGGCGCCCTCGGGGGAATTGTTGTCCCCAACGACAATCTCAAACGACCCCTTGGAATAGCTCTGCGCTTTGAGCGCTTCAAGGCAGCGATCGAGGCCCGCCAGATCGCTGTAGTGTGGGACGATGACGCTGACCATCGGCGTCGGAGGCTCTGGAATCTGTTGCAAGTCCTGATCGTCCGGTTCCGGCAAAATCCGTCCAAAAGCCAGACCTATCGATCCGGACCCAGCTTTGCGATTTATAGGCGCGGGGCGGGCGAGTCCATCGAGGACAGCTCGGGCCGACAACTCTTCAGCGGCGCGAATATGGGTTAGACCCTCACTAACGGCGCAGGTTTCCAACGAGGGATCGAACGGCCATGAATCACTACCGGATCGGCGTCATCGGCCTTGGCCAGCGCATCGCCCATGTTCTGGCGGCGATGAAGGAGGTAGGCTGGATGCTGGAAGTGGCTGGTCACGCCGACTCTTCGCCAGTCGGCCTGCCCATCCTGGCGGAGGCAGGGATCGAACCGGGCCGCGCCTATCGCGACGAAGCCGAACTGCTGGCCGATGGGCCGTTTGACTTGGTGATGATCGGTTCGCCCAATCACCTGCATTTCGCGCACCTGAACGCGGCCTTCGCCGCCGGCTATCCGATATTCGCCGAAAAGCCGATCGTGCGAACGCCGGAGGAGACCTACGCCATCGCCGCCACCCTTGCCGGTAAGACAGCGCCGCCCCTATTCATCGGTCTGGTGATGCGCTCGATGCCGATCGTGCGGGAGGTCATCGCCCGGGTGGACTCGGGCGAACTCGGCGAACTGATTTCCATGGACGCCACCGAGCATCTGCCCCCCGCACACGGGGCCTACCTCGCCCGCAACTGGCGGCGGCGCCAGAGCTGGGGTGGATCCTTCATGCTCGACAAGGTCTGCCACGATTTCGATATCTTCGGACGCATCGCCGGGTCACGACCGGCCCGGGTGGCCAGCTTCGCGGGAAAGCGGGTCTTCAGGGCGGATCGGACCGACATCCCCGTCACCTATGAGGACGGATCGGCCGCCTACGCCTTGCGCGACGCCGGCTGGATGGGCGCCAATGACGCCTTCCATTCCGACATGGACGTGGCCGACCACCAGGTAGCGATCGTTCGCTACGAAAGCGGCCTGGCCCTGTCGTTCCATTCCAACAGCCATGTCTCGCTTCAGGAGCGCCGCTGGTATGTCGCCGGGACCAACGGTACGATGCTGGCCGACCTGGTCCGCAACAAGCTAATGATCCGGCCGGCCATGGATCGCCGCAAGCCCGAGCGCATCGACTACGCCACCCGCACCGCCGACAACCACAACGGCGCCGACCAGGCCATGGCCGTGGATCTACTGGCGGCGCTGGAGGGCGAGCGGGCCTTTCCAGTAACGCCGCGCGACTCGCTTGAGGCTGGCTTGACGGTAATGGCCATAGACGAAGCCGCCACCACCGGCGCGATGATCGATTGCGCGCCGATGTGGGCGCGCCTCGACTCGGCGATGGCCGGATAGACCTTCCGCCGGGTGACCGTTTTAACGCCGCATCGCCTGCGCTAGGGTCTTTTGGCGTTCGGCGAGTTGGGCGCTTGAGAAAACAACTTACCGGGAGACAAGACGCGGGTGGACGAGGTTGCCGACAACCTGGACGTACTGACCCGCCGCCGCCTGGGCGGGACGAAGATCAGCGGCCTGACCCGTCTGACGGCTGGCGCGAGTCAGGAAATCTGGCGTTTCAATGTGATCGCGAATGGCGGCGAGACACCGTTGATCCTGCGCCGGGCCCCCGGCGGAACCCGCGTGTCCGAGACCGCTATCGGGCCCGAGATCGAAGCGTCGCTGATCCAGGCGGCCCACGCCGCCGGAGTGCCCGTGCCCATTGTCCGCTGGGTTTTGACCGAGGAAGACGGCCTTGGACGAGGTTATGTGATGAGCTGTGTCGAGGGTGAAACCCTCGGCGGCCGGATTGCCCGGGGCGAGACGTTCGCACACGCCCGCACGGTGCTGGCCAGCCAGTGCGGCGCGGCCCTAGCGGCGACCCACCGCATCGACCCGGCCGCATTCCCCACGCTGGAACGCCTGACCCCGCTTGAGTTCGTGACCCAGTATCTGGACGCCTATCGCGCCACCGAATGGCCACGGCCGGTTTTCGATCTGGCCTTCCGCTGGCTGCTCGACCGCTGTCCGCCTCCGCCGGAAAGCCCGCGCCTGGTGCACGGCGATTTTCGTAACGGCAATATCATGGTCGGCGAAGATGGCCTTCGCGCAGTGCTGGACTGGGAACTGGCCCATGTAGCCGACCCGATGGAGGATCTGGGCTGGATCTGCGCCAATTCCTGGCGCTTTGGCGTGGAGGCCAAGCCGGTGGGCGGCTTTGGCCGGCGCGAGGATCTGTGGGCCGGATATGAAGCCGCGGGCGGGGTGAAGGTCGATCCCGACCGTGCCCTGTTCTGGGAGGTGTTCGGCTCGCTGCGCTGGGGCGTGATGTGCAGCGGCATGTTCACCAGCTTCCGCACCACCGACCCCGTGGTGGAGCGCGCGGTGATCGCGCGGCGCACCAGCGAGACCGAGATCGACCTGCTGCGGCTGCTGGCGGCCTGATAGATGCAGGATCATCCCCATCCCAGCGAGATCATCGCCGCTGTCGCACGTTTCCTGAAGGACGAAGTGGCCCCTCAGACCACCGGGCGTCTATCATTCCAGGCCCGCGTTGCCGCCAACGCCCTTGAGATGATGACCCGGCAACTGAACAACCAGCCCGCCGCCGAGGCGGTCGAATTGGCATCCCTCAAGGTCATGCTGGCGATGGACGGCGATCTGGCCACCTTGAACGCCGAACTCGCCAGGCGGCTTGGAGCTGGAGAGATCGACCTGACCGTCGCTGGCGTCGCCGATCATCTACGGGCGACCACCCTGGCTAAGCTGGCCGTCGACCAACCCACCTATTGGGGTTATCGCGCGGCCCTGAACGAACGATCCGACAAACAAGAATTGTAAGAGGAAATCGCCATGGACTTTTCCCTGCCGCAGGATCTCGTCGACTATCTCGCCGAGCTCGACGCCTTCATCGAGGCGAAGATCAAGCCGCTGGAGAACGCGGACGACAACATCCGCTTCTTCGACCATCGTCGCGAGCATGCTCGCACCGACTGGGACAACAATGGCCTGCCCCGCCATGAGTGGGAGCTGCTGCTGGCCAAGGCGCGGCAAATCGCCGACGAAGGCGGGCACCTGCGCTATGCCTGGCCCACGGAAATGGGCGGCAAGGGTGGATCCAACCTGGCCATGGCGGTGATCCGCGAGCACTTGGCGGCCAAGGGCCTGGGCCTGCACAACGACCTGCAGACCGAACATTCGATCGTCGGCAACAACCCGTTCATCCTGATGTTCAAGGAGTTCGCCACCAATGCCCAGCACGACAAATACGGGGCCGACCTGCTGGCCGGCAAGATCCGCACCGGCTTTGGCCTGACCGAGCCCAACCACGGTTCAGACGCCACCTGGATGGAGACCCGGGCGGTGAAGGAGACTCGCGACGGTGTCGACGGCTGGCTGATCAACGGCGAGAAGATGTGGACTACCGGCATGCACGTCGCCAACTACGTGATGTGCTTCGCCCGCACCGGTGGCAAGGACGGCGACGCCCTGGGGATCACCGTCTTCCTGGTGCCGGTAACCTCGCCCGGCTTCAAGATCGAGGAATATCTGTGGACGTTCAACATGCCGACCGACCACCCGCGGGTGTCGTTCACCAATGTCTGGGTTCCCGACGACGCGATCTGGGGCGTCGAGGGCCGGGGCCTGGGCCTGGGCCAGAGCTTCGTGCACCAGAACCGCATCCGGCAGGCTGCCTCCAGCCTAGGAGCGGCGGTCTATTGTATCGAGGAGAGCGTCAAATACGCCCGGGCGCGCAAGCCGTTCGGCGAAGAGCTGTCGCGCAACCAGGCTATCCAGTGGCCGCTGGTCGAACTTTCCACCCAGGCCGAGATGCTGCGCCTGCTGATCCGCAAGACCGCCTGGCAGATGGACAACATGGAACATAAAGAGGTCGAGCGGCAGATCTCCGACAAGGTCTCGATGTGTAACTATTGGGGCAACCGCCTGTGCTGCGAGGCGGCCGACCGGGCCATGCAGATCCACGGCGGCATCGGCTATTCCCGTCACAAATCCTTCGAGCATATCTATCGCCACCACCGCCGCTATCGGATCACCGAGGGTTCGGAAGAGATCCAGATGCGCAAGGTGGCGGCTTTCCTGTTCGGCTACATTGGCCCGCGCAAGGAGGAACTGTCCGCGATCACCTGGGACGACGTCGACTATCGCAAGGGCCGGTAGGCGTCCGCGCCTGGCGGTCAACGCCAGGCGAACACCGGCTGTTCCAGGTCGGCCACCCGGGTTATGCGGCCGGCGACCAGTTCGCGCAGCTGGTAGATCAGCGCGGCGGTTGGGGCGTGGATGTGATGATCGCCGACACGCAGGCGGATCAGCGGACGCGGGCTCTCGGGAATGGTCTCGAAGGTAACCGCGTCGTCGCCGCCAATGTGGTCGAGCCGGATGACATGCGTCGAGGCGACCTCATGGGGATTGGGCGTCAAAGCGGCCGCGTCGTCGGCCCACGCGACCACCGGGGCGATCGCATAGCCCGAGCGGGTGGGATAGTCGTCAAGCACGCCGAGGATATCGAGAGGGGCCAACCGCAGGCCGAGTTCTTCATCGAGTTCGCGCAGGGCGGTTTCCTCTACCGTTTCCCCAAAGTCACAGCGGCCACCCGGCAGCGCCCACTGCCCGCCGTGAGCTCGCAGCCCGGCGGCCCGGCGCGTCAGCAGGAACGCCGTCTGCCCCGAGCCGTCATCGGCCGCCACCAGAGTGATCGCCACCGCCGCCCGCTTCAACGCCTCTCCCTCATGAGCGATGCGCGGGAAATCCAGACAGCGCGTGGCGAGGGCGGCGCGTAAAGTTGGGGTAAAGGGGTAGGTCATGGGGATTACGCAGGGCCGCCGGCTGGTCAACGGCAACCCTGGGACGGCGTTTCGCTCTCGCACAAAACACTTTAACTTGGCTCCCCTGGCTCTGGAGACCTAAACGATGCGCGCGAAGCGAACGAGGATGATGGCGGGTGTCGCCCTGGCGCTGCTGGCGGCGAGCGCGCGGGCCGCCCCACCGAGTCACCCGCGGGCGGAAGCTCAGGCGCTGGACCTGGCCGAAAAGGCCATCGCCCTGCGCTCGGTGCGTGGTCCCGGCAACCAGACCGCCCAGGTCGCCGCGCTCTACAAGACCGCACTCACGGCCGGCGGCTTCGCCGAATCCGAGGTGTCGATCACTCCGGTGGATGACACCGCCTATCTGATCGCCCGCTGGCCCGGCGCCGATCCGATGCTGAAGCCTCTGGTGATTTCCGGTCATATGGATGTGGTCGAAGCCAAACCCACCGATTGGAAGCGCGATCCGTTCACGCCGGTGGTGGAAAACGGCTATCTGTTCGGCCGGGGCGCGACTGACATGAAGCTGGACGGCACGATCGCCATCGCCTCGCTGGTCGAACTCAGGCGCGAGGGCTATCGGCCCCGGCGCGACATCATCATCGAGTTCTCGGGCGACGAGGAGACCGTGATGAAGACCAGCGCTATCATCGCCGAAAAGCTCGCGAACGCCGATCTGGTGCTCAACATCGACGGCGGCGGCGGCGTGCTCGACGAGTCGACCGGCGCCCCGCTGTATTTCACCTGGCAGGGCGCGGAAAAGACCTATGCCGACTTTCAGCTGACCGCGACCAATCCGGGCGGCCACTCGTCACAACCCAGACCCGACAATGCGATCGACCAGCTCGCCACGGCCCTTGAGCGCATCCATGCCCACCGCTTCGCGCCCGAGCTGAACGACCTGACCCGGGCCTATTTCGAACAGGCGGCGGCCTATCAACCGCCCGAGACGGCGTCGGCGATGCGCGCCTTCGCCGCCGATCCCACCCAGAAGGCGGCGATCGCCACCCTGTCGGCAAATCCAGCCATGGTCGGCAAGATCGGCACCACCTGCGTCGTGACGATGATCAGTGGCGGCCACGCGCTCAACGCGCTGCCACAGCGCGCCGAGGCCAATATCAACTGCCGTATCTTTCCCGGGCATAAGCCGGCGGCGATCATGGCCGAACTGAAGGCCGCCGCCGCCGACCCGGCCGTCAGCTTCAAGGATGTGACCGAGGGCTCGGTCAGCACCGACGCCTCGCCGATGCGCGCCGACTTCGTGGCGGCGCTGAAGAAGGCCCTGGGGCAGGTCTATCCGGGCGTGCCGGTGTTTCCAGCCCTGGCGTCCGGCGCCAGCGACAGCATGTGGTTCCGCTATCGCGGCGTGCCCAGCTATGGGGCGAGCCCGGTATTCATCAAGGATTCCGACGACTTCAGCCACGGCCTGAACGAGCGCACGCCGATCGCCAACATCCAGCCGGCGATCACTTATTATCTCTCGTTGATCGGCGATCTGGCGCGGTAACGGAAGGAACCAGGACGATATGCGGGGCGGCCCGCCGCGCACCAGCCGCTTTCTGTCCAGGCGGCGGCGTCGGTAGAACCTTGAATTGAATGTCGACATATGTCACTTTAAATACGACACTTGTCGGAAATACACCATGAATCAGCGTTTCGAAGAGGCCGCGTCCGTTGATGATTTCATCGCGGCCAACCGCGTGGCGGCTCTACTTGGGGGCAATCGGGTCCTCGCGCGGTGGCCCAAAGGGCCGCTGGAAACCCACGACCTGCTGGCCCAGGGACTGCCCGGCGAGGCGCTGACCTATCTGATCGACCATCTGGTGGTTCTTCAACGAACGGCGTCGCTGGAAAAGGCGATTGGCATCAGCCTGCGGACATTTCAGCGCCGCAAGGATGCGCCGGAAAAGGCCTTGAGCGCGGACCAAAGCGGCCGCGCCTGGAAATTCGCCGAAATCCTGGTACATGCGACGGACGTTTTCGGATCGCAGGAAGAGGCCGAGCTTTGGCTTGACCGCCCGGCGACGGGGCTGGAACAACGTCGCCCGATCGATCTGCTGGCCACCCCGGCGGGCGTGGAGTTGGTCGAGACCTTTCTGGGTAGGTTGAAATATGGCGTCTATACGTGACTCCGCTTCCGGCCACCCTGGGCGGAACGGCCGTCACGGCTTGGCGGCTCGACCTGGCGGTCTTCGCGCCTACCTGGAACAGCGGCGAAGGCGCCTTTCGGTTCGGCGGCCGATGGAACAGCCGGGGCGTGCGGGCGGTCTACGCATCACTCGATCCCGCGACCGCGATCCTGGAGGTCGCGGTTCACAAAGGCTTCAAGGCTCTCGATACAGAAAGGCATGTGCTCACAGCCTTCGAAATCATGCCGCCGACCGATATCCACTTGGTGAGACCCGAGGACGCGCCTAACCCGAACTGGCTGAGGCCCTGTATCCCAAGCGCGGGCCAACAGGCCTTCGGCGATACACTGCTGGCCAAGCATGGAATCGTCGCTTTTCCTAGCACGGTCTCCACCCACAGCTGGAATCTGGTGTTCATCGCCTCAGGGGCGGGGGTCCGATATACGTTCGGTTTTCAGGAACGGTTCGCCCTGGACACACGGTTGGACCCACCAATCTGATCCACCGAGCCCTACACAGAGGGCGGGGCTTGATCGTCACCGTCCGGTGAACACCCCCGGCCGCTTTTCGATGAAGGCGGCCATGCCTTCCTTCTGGTCGGCGCTGCCGAACAGGCCGTGGAACAGCCGGCGTTCGAAATTGACGCCCTGTTCGAGCATGGTCTCGAACGCGGCGTTGACCATTTCCTTGGCAGCCATCACCGCCAGGGGCGCCATGCCGGCGATGGCTTCGGCGCTCTTCATCGCCTCGGCCTCGAGATCGGCCAGGGGGACGACGCGGGCGACCAGGCCCGAGGCCTCGGCTTCCTTGGCGTCCATGTTGCGGCCGGTCAGGCACATTTCCATGGCCTTGGCCTTGCCTACCGCCCGCGTCAGGCGCTGGGAGCCGCCCATGCCGGGGGTGACGGCCAGCTTGATTTCGGGCTGTCCGAACTTGGCGTTGTCGGCGGCGATAATGAAATCAGCCATCATCGCCAGCTCGCAGCCACCACCCAGGGCGAAGCCCGACACCGCCGCGATCCACGGCTTACGGGTCGCGGTAAGCTTCGCGTAGCCGGCGAAGAAATTGGCGCCATACATGTCGGCGAACGATTGCTCGGACATTTCCTTGATATCGGCTCCGGCGGCGAAGGCCCGGTCGGAACCCCGGATCACCGCGCACCTCTGGGTGGGATCGGCGTCGTATTTGGCGAAGGCGTCGAGAAGGTCGGCCAGCACCTGGCTGTTGAGGGCGTTCAGCGCCTGCGGGCGGTTGAGGGTGACCAAAGTCACCGCGCCCCGCTGTTCGACGAGGATCGTTTCGTAGCTCATAGCGGTTTCCATTCCTGGTCGGCGGGAAGCGGAGCGAAGACGGCGTCCAGCATGGCGTCGGTGACCCCTTCGAGGGTTACGGGCGCCCACTGGGGCTCGTTGTCCTTGTCGACAATCACCGCGCGCACGCCCTCGGTGAAGTCGTGGCTCATCACCACCCGGGCGCCGATGCGCATCTCCATGACCATGTTGTCTGCGAAGTCGGTCATCGCCGCCCCGGCCTGGAGTTGGCGCAAGGCGACCTTCATGCTGAGCGGTGACTTGGTTTTCAGGGTGGCGAGCTGGGCCGTCGCCCAGTCGGATCCGTCGGCGGCCAGGGCTTCGAAGATCGACTCGACCGTGGGGCCGCCGAACAGAGCGTCGATGGCGTCATGATGTTCGATCATTTCGGAGCGGCCGGGATCGGACTCCAGTTCAGTGAGGATGGTCTCGATGGCGGAAGGATCGGCGATCAGCCGCGCCTTGAAATTCGCCAAACGATCGGCCGGGACGACGTCGGTGGCGATACCCAGAATCTCGCAACCCGCCGCTTTCAGCCGTGCGCCGGTAAGCGCCAGCCACACGCCCACCGCGCCGTGCAGCCGCGAGAGGTGCCAGCCGCCGCCCACGTCGGGAAACAGACCGATGCCGGTCTCGGGCATGGCGAAGGTGGTCCGCTCGGTGGCGATCCGATAGCGGGCCGGCAGGGCGATGCCGACACCGCCACCCATGGTGATGCCGTCCATGATCGCCACCACGGTCTTGGGATAGACCATCAGCAGGTGGTTGAGCTGGTATTCGGTATAGAAGAACCGCCGCGCGCCCTCCCCGCCGATCTTGGCGCTGTCGGCCAGAAAGCGGATGTCGCCGCCGGCGCAAAACCCGCGCTCGCCGGCGTGATCAATCAGGACGGTGTGGATCGCCGCGTCACCGCGCCAGGCGAGCAAGGCGCCAGTCATCAAGGCAACCATGTTGCTGGTCAGAGCGCCGAGGGCCTTGGGACGGTTGAGCCGAAGACGCCCTACGCGGCCCTCGACCGATACCAGGACTTCGGGTTCCGGCGCGGCGTCGCTCATGGCCTGAACATCTCCCGCGCGATGATCACGCGCATGATCTCGTTGGTCCCCTCGAGAATCTGATGCACGCGCAGGTCGCGCACGATCCGCTCCAGGGGATAATCCTTCAGATAGCCATAGCCGCCATGCAGTTGAAGCGCCTGATTGGCGATCTCGAAACCGGCGTCGGTGGCGAAGCGCTTGGCCATGGCGCACAGGCGCGTGGCGGCCGGGTCGCCGGCGTCCAGGGCCGCGGCGGCCCTGCGGACCATCAGGCGAGCGGCCTCAAGCTCGGTCTCCATATCGGCCAGCTTGAACTGCAACCCCTGGAAATCCTTGAGGGCGCGCCCGAACTGCTTGCGGCCTTCGACATAGGCCTTGGC
>JAYVYH010000047.1:0-11446 GCA_043784385.1 Caulobacteraceae bacterium
GCCCTGTTGTGGCGGGGCGACGGGCGGGCGCCGCCACCACCGAACACCCGGCTGAATCCGGTCTTCGAGGCGTTGGCGAAGCTGGGCGTCGAGGCAGAGCCGGCGATCTATTCAGAAGACGTCGACGCCGACCCGCGCGGGCGACTGTCGCGTTTGGACGCCATGCTGGTCTGGGTCGACCCGATCTCCGGTGATCGGCGCCGGGATAATCTCGACGCCCTGTTGCGGATTGTGGCGGCTTCGGGCGCGCTGGTCAGCGCCCACCCCGACGTGATCCTCAAGATGGGGGTCAAGGACGTGCTCTATCTCACGCGGTCCTTAGGGTGGGACGCCGACACCCATCGCTACGAAACCCTGGAGGCCTTCACCGCCGAGTTTCCCCGCCGTGTGGCCATCTCGGGTCCGCGCGTCGTCAAGCAGAACCGCGGCAACGGCGGCATCGGTGTCTGGAAGGTCGAAGCGGCCGCAAATGCGGGCAGTGTGCGGATCCAGGAAGCCCGGGCCGGGTCCGAGCCGCGAACCCTGCCCTTGGCCGACTTTATCGACCTTTGCCGACCCTATTTTGCGCGTCATGCGCTTATCGACCAAGCGTTCCAGGCAAGGCTGCCGGAGGGGATGATCCGCTGCTATATGTCCGCCGACCGCGTAGTCGGCTTTGGCCGCCAGATTTTTCGCGGCCTGCTGCCCGCGGAGGCTGGTCCGCTGGGACCCCGCATCATGTCCGGCCCCGACCATCCGCCGTTTCAAAATCTGCGCGAACGCATGGAGCGGGAATGGACGCCGGCCATGACCTGGATTCTCGACGTCGATATCGTCCACCTGCCCGCGCGCGCCGAAACGCCAACTCTGAACTCATGAGCTCGAACGGAGATACCCATGTCTGAATTGCCCATCGACCGCCGCTTGCTTCTGAGCGGTTTCGCGCTGGCCGGCGCGTTCGCCGCCACGTCCACCTCTTCCGCCCAGACCTCCTCCCCAGCCGCGACCGGTCATTTCGCCCCGAAACCATTGCCGTTCGATCCCAAGGCGGTGGCGGGCCTGTCGGAGAAGTTGCTGCTCAGTCATCACGACAACAACTACGCTGGGGCGGTGAAGCGCCTGGGGGCCATTCGCGGCGACATCGGCAAGCTCGATTGGGCGACGGCGCCCGGCTACCAGGTCAACGGACTTAAACGCGAGGAGCTGATCGCCTGGAACTCGATGATCCTGCACGAGGTCTATTTCGCGGGCTTGGCTCCGGGACCGGCCGCGAGCGCGCCGCTGGCCGCCGCCATCGAGCGCGACTTCGGCAGCCATGATCGCTGGGCGGCCGAGTTTGCCGGCATGGGTAAGGCGCTGGGTGGAGGCTCGGGCTGGGTGGTCCTGGCTCTGAGCCGCCACGACGGCCGGCTGGTCAATAGCTGGGCCGCCGACCACACCATGACCCTGGCCGACGGCGCGCCGCTGCTGGTGCTCGACATGTATGAGCACGCTTACCAGATGGATTATGGCGCCAAGGCCGGCGCCTATGTCGACGCAGTCATGAAGGCGGTCTGCTGGGGCCATGCCAATGACGCCTTCGCCCGCGCCGTCGCCGCCTGATCGATGTCTTCGCGGAGGGGGGGCGATCATGGGGTGAGTTTCGCCGAAGCGGCGCGGGTGTGGGCGCGCGTCGCGGCCCTGAGCTTCGGCGGCCCGGCCGGCCAGATCGCGGTCATGCACCGCATCCTGGTTGAGGAGAAGCGCTGGATCGGCGAGCGCCGGTTCCTGCACGCGCTCAACTATTGCATGCTGCTGCCGGGCCCCGAGGCGCAGCAGCTGGCGATCTATATCGGCTGGCTGATGCACGGTCTGGCCGGGGGGCTTACGGCCGGCCTGCTGTTCGTGCTTCCTGGCTTCCTGGCGATCATGGGCCTCAGCGTGCTCTACGCCCTGTTCGGCGCCCTCGCCCTGGTCTCGGCCCTGTTTTTCGGTCTGAAGGCCGCCGTTCTGGCGGTGGTGGCCCAGGCGGTGCTGCGGGTCGGCGGCCGGGCGCTGAAGAGCCGCGAGGCGCTGGCCATCGCCGCCGGCGCCTTCGTCGCCATCTTCCTGTTCCACGCCCTGTTTCCGCTGATCATCCTGACCGCCGGCCTGATCGGGTTCGTCGGCGCGCGGATGGGCATGGCGGCGTTCAACCGCGGCGGCGGCCACGGCTCCACCGGGAAGTCCGACGACAGCGATGCTCGCAGCGCCCTGGGCGAGGTCTCGGCGGACCCACCCGGCTGGCGCTGGTCGGCCCGGGTCTCGGCGTCCCTGCTGGCGCTGTGGCTGGCGCCGGTGCTCGGCCTGCTGGTGCTGCTGCCGCACAGCGTCTTCACGCAGATCGCGGTGTTCTTCTCGAAGATGGCGGTGGTCACCTTCGGCGGCGCCTATGCGGTGCTGGCCTATGTCGCCCAGGAGGCGGTGCAGACCTATGGCTGGCTCAAGCCCGGCGAGATGCTCGACGGCCTGGGCATGGCCGAGACCACGCCCGGCCCCCTGATCATCGTGACCCAGTTCGTCGGGTTCATGGGCGCGTTCCGCGCCGCCACCGGCCTGCCGCCGCTTCTGGCCGGGGTGCTGGGCGGGATCCTGACCACCTGGGTGACCTTCACCCCCTGTTTCCTGTGGATCTTCCTGGGCGCGCCGTTCGTCGAGAAACTGCGCGAGGCCCGCGCCCTGAACGGCGCGCTCTCGGCGATCACCGCGGCCGTGGTCGGGGTGATCCTCAACCTCGCCCTATGGTTCAGCCTGCGGGTGTGGTTCCATCAGGTGCGCGAGGTCCGCGCCGGCCCGTTGTTCCTCGACATCCCCCAGATCGCCACCGTCGATCCCGCGGCCGTCGGTCTCAGTCTGGTCGCGGCGGTGGCCCTGTTCCGGTTCAAGGTCGGGGTAATGAAGGTGCTGGCCGCCTGCGCAGCGGCCGGGGTGCTGCTGCGGCTGGCGGGCGTGGGAGGGTGAGGGGTAGGACAGACAACGGCTCTCCCAAAGTCCACGTTATCGTGCTAATTCGGATGCCATGCCGCAGGTCGAGACTTCTATTTTTGATGAGATCGACACAGAAGCCGACGCGGCGGCGGACGCCGAAGGTTTGGCCGACATCAATGCGGGCCGGACAATAAGTCATGAGGCGATGAAGGCTTGGCTTTTATCATGGGGAACCCCTGACGAACTGCCGCCGCCGCGTATTGGTGATTGACGCCATTTTGCGGTTCGCCGCATGGCTGACGAGCAACATGCTCCGCGTCAGGTAATTTGGTCGGACCGATCACGCGGGGACCTCGAAAGAATTCGCGCCTATATCGGCCAGTTCAAGCCCCTCGCGGCGCGGCGCTTCACGGCGCGACTGGTGTCCACGGTGGAAAGTCTCGCGGACTTTCCGCATCAGGGACGTCCTGTCGGCGCCGAGGTGCGCGAGTTGACGACCGTCGCGCCCTACATTGTGCGCTACCGCGTGACCGCCAAGGCGGTGCAAGTCGTGTGGATCAAGCATGGCGCTCAGCTACGCGACTAGGCTGGCTCCTCGACCACCTTCAAATGGGGCGGGGTGGGCGCCTGCCGCGCCAGGAGCGTTGTCACCTTGTCCCAATCATAGGGATCCGCGGTGGCGATCGGCGCGGCCCACTCCGGCCAGTAGCGGGCTACGGGCGCGTCGAAGTCCAGGTCGCCGCGATCAGCGAGCAGCAGCGCCGTCGGGGCGGTCATGGTCTTGGTCACCGAAAACACGTCGACAATGGTGTCCGCGGCCCAGGGCTGGGTGCGCTCAGTGTCGCGCCACCCACCCCAGAGGTCGATCACCGTTTCCCCCTCCACCGTCACGCAGAACGACGCGCCGAGATCTTCGCCGCTGTCCAGGTTCCGGCGAAAGGCCGCCTTGACCGGTTCGAAGTTCATTTTCGATGTTTCCTCGTGTCCGTCCGGCCGCAGTCAGGCGGCCCGGACCTCGTCCAGCAACTCGGGGTGGCGGTCGAGCACCTTCAACAGTTTCACCAGCGCCAGCGGCGGTTTGGTGGTTCCGTTCTCGTAGCGCGAAAAGGCGTTGACCCCACCGCCGAAGATCTCGGCGGCTTCGCGCTGATCCAGAGCCAGCTTCCTGCGGACGGTGGCGATGAAGACAGGATCGACCATCGCCGCGTTCACTTGCCTGTTGAAAGCAAGCATGATGGCGCTGACGCGCGTCGCCTCATTCGGTTCGAGAACCGCCTCGCCGCAGGCGGAACAGAAATCGCCGGTCACGTTGGGGATAAGAGTAATTCCGCCCTTGTAGACATAGGGTTGGTCGCGGGTGTCGCCCATCAGCCCGTCGGCCCCGCAGGATGTGCAGTCCATGATCATAGTTCCTTGAACGACACGATAAGCAGATCCTCGACGACCGTGATTTTCAGATAAACGTCTCCGGCCTTCGTCCTGGGGCGGTAGACATCCTGCCAGACGCGGTGATTGGCGTGCGTGGTCATGCTCTTATAAAAATCCACCGGCTCGAGCGATTTGACGACATCGAGAATTGCCTGAAAGTCGAGTCCGATACCCGCGCCGCCGGCCAAAGCCGACAGCGTGGCGCGCACATTGCCCGCGTCGACTAGAGCTCTGACGGTCCTCAACGGACAATGCGGAATCCGCTTTTCCAATGAATCTATTAACCTAATAGGTTGGTGACTACAAGGCAGCGCGACCGCCTAGACTGAGATCGCCGTGAACAACCCCGGTGACAGTAGGTTGATCAGGCAGGCCAGCCGCTTGGCTTCGGCGTGGGTCACGCCTGGTTTCAGGTCGATGCCGATCCCCACGCCCGGCAGAGCCGGGAAGCCGCGCATTTCGAACATCAGATAGACGAGTTCGCTCTCCGTTTCCTTCACCGTGCAATAGGCGTCGGATCGCTGCGTCACGACCTCACCGCGGTGATCGAACCAGGCGATGGGCTCATGGAAATCTTCGAACACCCCACTCGCGCCCTCGTTCACAACGTCTTCCAGTTCAGCCCGTCGTCGTGGCGCGAACGGCCCCACTCCCGCTCCCAAAGCTGGTCGGCTGTTAGGGTCGCCACTGTCGGGCGCGGGGCGAACACGCGGGTCAGGCAGGCGTAGCGGGTCTCATCGGCGATGTGGTCCTCGGCGGTGGTGTCGAGGTCTTCCATCCGCATCCGGTCGTGCTGCAACACCGGCACGGTGCGGATGAAGTCGCGGCAGGTGTCGAACACCACCAGCATCGGCCCCGTCTCGTCGCCGGCGATGCGGGCGCGCATCTGGTCCCAACCGCTCATCGCTCCGGCCTTGCCGACGCGGGTGTTGTCGGCCGGGCGGAACCGTACGCCACACCGTCGCATCCGCTCGCCGATCGAGGGGCCGCCGTCCTCGCTGAATATCGACGGGTCGGCCACCGATACCGGCGACTTCTCGCCGTTCTCGCGTTCCAGGATGCCCTTGGCCACCGCTTCGGCCTCCATTCGCAGCCCTTCGCCCGGCCGACCACCGCAGCCGTACCATTCCCGATAGCGCACCAGGGCTCCGCGCGGCAGCACTAGGCCTCCGGGCAGGCGCCGGTCGTCGGCGCACACCGCCCACCAGCCGACGCTGAATGGCGCTGCGTAGCCCCAGTCGAAAGCCCGGATGCGCGTCCATTCCCGGGGAATCGCGAAGGGCGCGACGATGTTGCGGTTCGACCATTTGTCGAAGAACGCGCCCTGGATGACGTTCCAGTCACCCTCCAGCCAGGCACGCACCAGTTCGGCCGAACCCGACTGTTGAAGACGGGGAATGTAGCCCGGATCGTTGCGTATCAGGCGGGGGTTGTCGGCCAGCTTAGCCGGAATGAACAGGCGCTTGAGAACCGCCACCGAGCCGTCGAACGGGTTGCGAAACGGTTCGGAGACGATGTTGCGCGGCCCCAGGTCGACATAGCGCGCCTTGACCCAATTGTGCCCGGGACCGCCCGGATTGCAAGTGGCGCGGAAGCCGCAGTGGATGCCGGCCGCGCTGCGCAGCGTGGCCTTCAACTTGTTCACCGGGCCAGGATTGGGGAACTGGGTCAGCTCTTCGACATAGACCCGGCTGTAGTCGTGGCCCTGATAGAGGTCGGCGTCGGCGTCATTGTCCAGATAGCGGAAATATAGCACCGCGCCGTTTGGCCATTCGAACCGAGACTTGCCCTGTATCCAGACCGCGCCGCCGGCCGCGAAAATCTGCCGCGCCCGGCTGATCGTCGGCTCCAGCGCCACCCGCTGGCGGCGCACCAGCAGACCTCGCGCCGCCGCGGCGTGTGTCGCGGCGTGCAGATGGAAGTCGCCCAATGCCGCGTCGGTCTTGCCGCCGCCACGGGCCCCGCCATAGACGACCTCGAAGACGCGGCTTGTCACGAAGGACGCCTGCGGGCCAGGCTGCGGCGCCCAGCTCATGGCTGATTACCGATGGGCTTGTCCTCGGCGGTTTGGGGCGGGAACGCCGCCAGCCATTCATCGTCAGTCATGTCGCGCGGCGGTGGCGGCTTGGCGATGGCGGAGGCGCCGGGCGGCGAGACCGCCATCTCCCGCTTCAGGCGCGCCGCCTCCACCAGCAAGCCCCGCGCGGCGGTAAAGGCTGGGGCGGTTTTCAGACGGGCGGCCTCGCCGGCTGCCATGATCATGCCGTTAATGATTGGCTCCAGATCCGTCGCTCGCCTGGCGGCCTCTTGTCGAATTTCAGATATGCGGGTGGCAACGTCGGGGCTGGCAAGGCGCATTCGGCTGCGGTGGCCGTGGACATCGACATACTTCGCTCCTCGGGCGGCCTGGATCGGCGAGAGTCCCTCGACGATCAACTGCGCGAATTTTTCCCTTTTCGGGTCGTCCAACAGGGGCATGCGTTCCTCGGCGTGATTAAGATTGCATTATGCAAGATATATTGCATTCTGTCAACTCCAAATTTGGACCGTGTCGAAGCGTCGCGCGCCAGTGTCCAAAGCCATGGAACCTTGGGCTTCGTTTCGAATTGTTAGACCACGGGAGGGTTAGTTGAATTTTTACGGGGAATTCACGGACATGGAAATTGCAGCGATAAATCCCAAACGTGTTGCGCCGTCGAAAGCGCCACGCCACGACAGACTCCGGGGTTTTAGATGGATTGGGTTTGCCGGTGTTCTCTGTGGAATCTCTTTCGGCAGCCAATCGGCGGCCGCATCGACGATCATTGTCGATTATCTAGGTAGTAGGTCAACGTCGACAAATGACGTCGTTACCATTCCATCAACAATGTTGACGAGACCAAATACATATGATTTTCGGTTCAATCTGCTCGCGTCGTCAAACGCAACAACGATCATCGTTCTTCACGCCACGCGCTTTCCGTCGGGCGCGGATCTTACCATGCAATATCAGCTGTATGCGGGCGCTCCCGGCACCGGGACGTTCCTGGGGCAATCCAGCGTGGATTTTGGCCCGTCGATCACGTTTAACTCTTTCCCGGGCGACTACTACATCGAAATCACATCCGGGCAGATCGCAAGATCTGGCGAGGTCGTCTCTGGGCTGATCTCAACCTCCGCCTCCGCCGTCCCCGAGCCTGGCGCCTGGGCTATGATGACTCTTGGCATCCTCGGCCTGGGGATGGTCATGCGATCGCGCAAGGAACTGACCCTCGCCTCATTGACCCCGGCGCCCGCTCGGCTTACCCCGCGCGGCCATGCTGCACGGCCTGTCTCCTCTCGCCCGCGAGGCGCGCGCCTGGACCTTTGAACAGGCCCGGAACCTTCTGGCGCGCCTGTTGCGGGTGCGGCTGGACGGCGACGACGAGCGCGACCTGGCTTCGACCCTGATCAACGCTGGCAAGATCGACCAAGCGGTGGCGACGTTTCCGGCCCTTGGCCGTCCGGTGGTATTCCAGTGCGGCTATGGCGCGTCGGGCCTGCCGCACCTGGGCACCTTCGGCGAGGTGGCCCGCCCGACCATGGTGCGCGCCGCCTTCCGCGCCCTGACCGAGGATGCCATGCCCACCCGCCTGCTGGTGGTATCCGACGACATGGACGGGTTTCGCAAGATCCCCGACAACGTGCCTAACCGCGCCATGCTGGAGGAGGACCGCGACAAGCCGGTTACCAGCGTGCGCGATCCGTTCTGCGAGCACGACAGCTTCGGCGCCCATAACAACGCCCGCCTGCGGGCGTTTCTCGACGGCTTCGGTTTCGACTACGAATTCCTTTCGGCCACTCAATGTTATAAATCCGGCCGGTTCGATGCTGTGCTGCGCCGGGTGCTTGAACGCTTTGATAAGGTCCAGGCGATCATGCTGCCGACTTTGGGGCCTGAGCGAAGACTGAGCTATTCGCCGTTCCTGCCCATCAGCCCCAAGACCGGCCGGGTGCTGCAGGTCCCCACCCTGGAGACCCATCCCGATCGCGGCACCATCGTGTTCGCCGACGAGGACGGCGAGGTGACCGAGATCCCTGTCACCGGTGGGGCGCTGAAGCTGCAGTGGCGGCCCGACTGGGCGGCGCGCTGGACCGCGCTGGAGGTCGACTACGAGATGTCGGGCAAGGACCTGGTCGACTCGGTGCGGGTCTCCAACCGGGTCTGCCAGGTGCTCGGTGGAACCCCGCCCGAGGGTTTCCAGTTTGAACTATTCATGGACGAGGCCAACCAGAAGATCTCCAAGTCCAAGGGCAACGGCCTGACCATGGAGGAGTGGCTACGCTATGGCGCGCCCGAGAGCTTGGCCTATTACATGTTCCAGTCGCCACGTTCGGCCAAGCGGTTGTATTTCGACGTCATTCCCAAGGCCACCGACGAATATCTGCAGCAGCTGGACGCCTACAACCGCCCGGCGCCGACGGCGGCCGAGGGTAATGGCCGGCCGGTCAATCCGTTGGATAATCCGGTCTGGAGCCTGCACGTCGCCAACCCGCCGGCCAAGGGTTCGCCGGTCAGTTTCAGCCTGCTGCTCAATCTGGTCTCGGCCGCCAACGCCTCGGACAAGACTATCCTCTGGGGCTTCATCAACCGGCTATATCCGGACGCCACGCCCGACAGCGAGCCGTTGCTCGACCGGCTGGTCGGCTACGCCATCAACTATTACGAAGATTTCGTACGTCCCGCCAAAAAGTTCCGCGCGCCTGACGAGCGTGAGCGCGCCGCCTTCGCCGACCTGCTGGCCCGGCTCGGAGCCTTGCCCTCGGATTGCAAGGACGCCGAGCGGATCCAGAACGAGGTCTACGCGGCCGGCAAGGACGCCGGCTTCGAGCCCCTGCGGACCTGGTTCACCGCCCTCTATGAAGTATTGCTGGGCCAGAGCCAGGGGCCACGCTTCGGCTCCTTCGCCGCCATCTATGGCCTCGCCGAAACCAAGGCTCTGATCGCCAACGCCCTTGCCGACTCCCGAGGAGTCTGACGCCGCCGAGCCGAACCGCCGCCGAGCCGAACCGCGGCCGGGCGGCGCGCTGGCCCTGGGCGATTCCGCCGCGCGGCTGGAAAGACATCTTCTGGCGAGCCTGGAACCAGGCCGGAGTCGATCGACTGGGCGTGGTCGCCGGTGGAGTGACCTTCTATCTGCTGCTGGCGGCCTTTCCGGCTTTGGCGGCGTTCGTCTCGGTCTATGGCCTGTTCATGGACCTGGGCGGGGTGGAACAGCAGCTGCACGATCTCTCCCGGGTGTTTCCGAGGCAGGTGGTCGATCTGATCGGCCAGGAGATGGTCCACTTGGCCACGCAGAAACACGCCGACCTGAGCACGGCCCTGATCAGCGGCGCGCTGGCCTCGGTGTGGAGCGCCAACGCCGGGATGAAGGCGCTGTTCGACGGCCTCAACGTCGCCTATGGCGAGCGTGAAAAGCGCCCCTATCTGCTCCGTTCGCTGATCACCTATGGCGCCACCCTGGGCACCTTGATGCTGCTGGTGGTGGTGACACTGCTGACCGTTGCGGCGCCGTTGTTCTTTCACGCCATCGGCCTGCACCGGATCGCCGGATGGTTCGCGCCGCTGCGCTGGCTGACCATCTATCTGCTTGCGGCCGGGGGCTTCACCCTGGTCTATCGCATGGGCCCGAGCCGCCGGGCGGCCCGCTGGCGCTGGGTGTTCTGCGGCGGGGCCGGCGCCGCCCTGGCCTGGATGGTCGGCTCGATGGGTTTCACCGCCTATCTGAACAATTTCACCCATTTCGGCGCCACCTACGGTTCGCTGGGCGCGGTGATCGGCTTCATGCTGTGGGTGTGGTTCACGGTGATGGTGATCCTCTGGGGGGCCGAGCTCAACGCCGAGATCGAGCACCAGACCGCCCAGAACACCACCGTGGGCGGCCCGGCCCCGATGGGCGAACGCGGCGCCGTGATGGCCGACACCCTGGGCGAAGCCTTCACCCTTTCCCCCGGCCAGGCCTTGGACCAGAGCCTGGCGTTTCTGGGCCGGCAGGCCGCGTGGCTAAACCGGGTGCTGCACGGTCGCCCGAGACACTGATGGCAAAGAGGTAATTTCGATCGGCAGGGTTCCGCGGTGGAACCGCCAGGCATCGTCGATCGAGAACGGGCCGCCAGCGATGGCGAAGGCGCCGGCCATGCAGGCCACCGCCAGGATGAAGCTGATCCCGGCGATGGTGGCTAGGGTGCGGATCATCAGACGGCTCCTTGCGGTTCGAGGGCGGGTTTCAACAGTCGCATGTGCAAGCGGCCATACCAGACCAGGGCGTTGGTGCAGCCGATCGAGACGATGGTGGCGATGCAGCCCAGGCTGGTGGCCCCGGCGATCAGGCCCAGACCGCCCAGCACCAGCGCCATCACCGGCGCGCCATGCACCACCACGGGTCCCGCCACCATCATCACCGCCCCGACCACCACCAGGGCGCCGGCGGCGATGAACAGGCCCAGTAGGGTGCCGCCTATCCACAGCACGATCGGCAGCAGCACCAGCAGGTCGATCGCCCCCAGGCCAAGCACCGCCCACACCGCGTTGGCGGCGGCGGAGGGGTTGCGCTCGGCCTCCCAGCGGCGCAGCCCGGCCTCGGCTCTCAATTCCCGCGCCACGCGGTCGGGATCGCCCAGAGCCTCGGCCACCTCGGCCTCGCCCCGACCGGCGGCCTGGGCCTCGGCGAAATGGGTCTCATAGTCGGCGACGATCTCCTCGATCGCCGGGGGCGCCAGGCCGCGAAGGCCGGCGCGCAGCCGTGAAATGAAGTCTTGCCGGGTCATTGCGCCCCTCCCAATATGGCGTCCACCGCCGCCGAAAAGGCGGTCCATTCAGTTTTCTGGGTCTCGAAAGCCGCCCGGCCGACGTCGGTCAGGCGGTAGTATTTGCGCGAGGGGCCGGCGGGGCTTTCCACCAGATAGGTGGCCACCAGGCCATCGGCCTGCATCCGCCGCATCAACGGATAGACCGTGCCCTCGCCCATCTCGATGCCCTGGGCCAGGCGGCTGGCGATCTCATAGCCATAGGCGTCGCCCCGGGAGAGTAGCGCCAGAACGC
This sequence comes from Caulobacteraceae bacterium, assembly GCA_043784385.1. GTDB lineage: Bacteria > Pseudomonadota > Alphaproteobacteria > Caulobacterales > Caulobacteraceae > Acaudatibacter. Next base: position 11,414 of record JAYVYH010000047.1, read on the forward strand.
AAAGCTCCAGCACTCCCTTTTTCAATTGAACCT
>JAYVYH010000048.1:0-6254 GCA_043784385.1 Caulobacteraceae bacterium
CGTTACTGATCGGTGATTAGGCGGCATAGAGACATTTTTTGCCTATATCGTGTCTTGGCTTTGGTGGATAAGGCGTCATTGTCGGTCGCGCGTATCGCCGGGCAATCCACCATCGGAGGTTATAAACAACAATGACGGAAGCCGCCGCCAAGAAACCCAATGGCCTGCAAAAGGTTCTGAAACCCTCCGCCGCCCTGGCCGGTGTCGTGGGTTCCACACCGCTATCGCGCGGGGAAGTGGTTTCGAAAATGTGGGCCTATATCAAGGAACACAAGCTGCAGAACCCGGCGAACAAGCGGGAGATCGTTTCAGACGCCAAACTGCGCCCGATTTTCGACGGCAAGGACGCCGTTGATATGTTCGAAATGAACAAGCACCTGGCCAAGCACCTCAGCTGAGCCCAACGGACCTCCCCGGGCCGTTGAAGGTCGCCCTGATCACGGGATCCTACAACTACATCGCGGACGGTGTCGCCTTGACGCTCAACCGTATGGTTGGATTCCTTGAAACCCAGGGCGTAGAGGTTCTTGTTTTCGCGCCGGTTGGCAAGGTCCCGGCCTTTGCTCACAAAGGCGAGGTGGTTCCAGTTTTTTCGATCGCCGCACCAGGGCGGAGCGAATACCGCGCCGCCCTGGGGTTGTCGCAGCCCGCGCGCGATCGTCTTCTGGCGTTCAAGCCCGACATTCTGCATATCGCTACCCCAGATTTGCTTGGGCATGCGGCGCAAAAACTTGGCCAAAAAATGGGCTGGCCGACCGTTGCATCCTATCACACTCGCTTCGAGACCTATTTGAAATACTACGGCCTGGGCGGCCTCACGCCGCTGCTGACCGGAATCGTCCGAGACTTCTATGACGGCTGTCTCGAGATCTATGTGCCTTCGCCCTCGATGATCGATGTGCTGCGCGCCGATGGAGTCAAGGGCGCGCTTCGGCTCTGGCCGCGTGGGGTTGATACGGTCCGGTTTCATCCGGACAAGCGCTCCGAGGCCTGGCGCGCCGACCGCGGGGTCGGGCCGGATGAGGTAGTAATCGCCTTCGTTTCCCGACTGGTGAAGGAAAAGCGCGTCGCCGAGGTGGCGGCGGTGCTGGCGCGGCTGAGGGCCTCTGGTGTCGTCCATCGGGCCTTGTTCGTTGGCGACGGGCCTGAACGGGCATTTCTCGCACAGCATGTCCCCGGGGCTATCTTCGAGGGCTATTTGACTGGCGACGCACTGGCGGTCGCCTACGCCAGTTCCGATATTTTTCTTTTCCCCAGTGATACCGAGACTTTCGGCAATGTGACGCTCGAGGCCATGGCTTCGGGGCTGCCGACCGTGTGCGCCAACGCTACCGGTAGCCGATCATTGGTCGAGCTGGGCGTGACCGGATTTCTGGCCGAGGTCGGGGACGATGGGGCGCTCTATGATGCGGTAGCCGCTCTTGCTATCGGTCCGGCCCTTCGGCGACGCCTGGGCCAGGCGGGTCGGGAGCGCAGCCTGACCTATTCGTGGGATGCGGCGATGGGCGGGCTGCTGGCCCGCTACGAAGCACTGGCCAGGGCATGAAAATTGCGGACGTTTCCGGCTTTTATTCCGAGACGGGTGGCGGCGTGGCGAGCTACGTGCGCCAGAAGCTCGATCATGCCGCGCGCTGGGGGCATGAGATCGTCGTTGTCGCCCCAGGATCCGAAAGCCGGACCGAACAGCGCCCCGGCGGCAAAATCGTTTGGGTAAAGAGCCCCGGCATGCCTTTCGACGCCAACTACCACATGTTCTTCGGCGGGGAGGAGGTCTGGCGAGTGCTCGATCGGGAAGCGCCCGACGTCGTAGAGGGCTCGTCCCCGTGGCGGGGAGGCTGGCTTGCTGGGCACTGGCCGGGCAAGGCGGTCAAGTCCCTGGTCTTCCACCAGGATTTCATCGCTGGCTATCCCTACACGCTGCTTGGTGGGGCCATGTCCCGTCCGGCCATCGACAGGTTGTTTGGGGCCTACTGGCGCTATGCGCGGCGACTGAGCGATTGTTTCGATGTCACCGTAACCGGTGGAGACTGGCTCGCTCGCCGGCTGGGGGAATTTCACTTGCACAATCCGGTCTCGGTCCCGTTCGGCATAGAGACCGGGGTTTTCTCGCCGGACAAGCGGGATGAAACTCTGCGTCAATCCCTCCTTGCCCAATGCGGTGTCCCGCCCACCGGCCGTCTGTTGCTGGCGGTCGGGCGGCATCATCCGGAAAAACGACATCGCACGATCATCGACGGTTTCGCGCGCGCCCGGGCGGCTCGGCCGGACCTGGGCTTGGTGATCATCGGCGATGGCCCGATTCGCACGTCCGTGGAGGCCTGGGCGCGCGCGGCGGGACATACCCACGTGATGGGCGCGGTTTCCGATCGTCCGCGCTTGGCCAGCCTCTTGGCCAGCGCTGATATTCTGGTGCATGGCTCGGGCGCCGAAACCTATGGGTTGGTGGTGGCCGAGGCGATTTCGTCGGGCTTGGCGGTGGTCTCCCCAGATACCGGCGGCGCCGCCGATCTTGCCCGGCGAGGTCTGTCGCGGATCTACGCCACGGGGGATGCGGACAGCTGTTCTTCGGCGATTCTGGACCTGCTGAAAGCCGTCGAAGCGCCGGGTCGGCGGGTGATCGTCGACCCGCCTGCTAGCGCCGAGACCCATTTCGCCGCTCTTTTTAACCTCTATCAATTCCTGATTGACGCCAGAGAAGGCTCGCCAGGGCGCCCGGTCAAGCCTTCTCTGGCGATTCTCGCGACTTCGCCCTAACCTTGCGTTTGATCGGTCTTCCATGGGGCGGGGAGTTGTCGGGGATAGTTACGAGCGGGTCAGGATGAGCGCCGAAGCCAAAACCCAACGCCGCGTCGCCACGACCGAGTGGGCGGTCTTTCCGGAATGGTCGCCCGATCTGGCCAAGGCGCAGGTCTATGGGCGCATCTTGCTGGATATCATCCTTGGCGAACTGCCCCCGGGTGGCCGTCTCGATGAGCTGGTTCTGGCCAATCGCTATGAAGCCGGGCTGGCTGGCGTAAGGGACGCTCTTGGCCGCCTAGCCCTTGAAGGCTTGGTGGTGCGACGGGCCCGGGCGGGCACCAGTGTCGCGCCACTGGACCTGCTCGAAGTACGCCAGGCGGTTGAGGCGCGCCGGCTGATCGAACCGCATTGCGCCGCTTTGGCCGCCTCAAACGCCGGCCTCGAAGATATCGAGCGGCTGCGCGCCGCTTTCGACGGCGCGGAGGCGGCCGTCCGGGTCAATGACGCCATGGCCCTGGTGGGCATGGACCAACGGTTCCACGCAGCCATCGCCCGCGCCAGCCGGAATCTGACCCTGGCGCGAATCCTCATCCCTCTTCAGCACAAGGCCGCGCGTTTCTGGGTCTATTCCATGGGCGCCGACACAGAGGCCCGGCGGCTGGAGGAGATCGCCCGGCATCTGGAAGTCATCGATCGTATCGCCGCCCACGACGCCGAGGGCGCCCGCATGGCCGTACTGCGTACTCTGGGAGCTTTCGCCGACGACGCCAATCGCGCTGTCAATAGTCCAGCCGAGGCCCTGGCGCTGACGAACCGGGGTGGCCATGGCTGATCCTTGCGGCGGCGGTGTAAAGACCTTCGGTGTCTTCCTGCCGGTGGCCAACGGCGGTTGGATCGTTTCCACGACGGCCCCTCGCCTCGACGGCCTCTGGCCGCAGAACCTTGCCGCGGCAATGGCCGCTGAAGCCGCCGGCCTGGACTTCGTGATGTCGATGGGCAAGTGGCGGGGTTTTGGCGGCGACACCGACCATTGGGGGACCAGCCTGGAATCCTTGACCATGATGGCGGCCATCGCCCAGGCGACGTCGCGGATCAAGGTTTGGGCGACGGTTCACACTCTGCTGCACAACCCGGCCGTTACGGCCAAGATGATCACCACCCTAGATCACATCAGCGGCGGCCGGGCCGGTCTCAATATCGTCGCCGGCGCCTACAAGGCCGAGTTCGACCAGATGGGCGCCTGGGACGAAAGTCTCGATCACGATGAACGCTATCAGCTGGCCGAGGAGTGGACCATGGTCGTCAAGCGGCTGTGGAGCGAGCCCAGCGTAGATTTCGAGGGTCGCTATTTCTCCATGAAAGGCTGCGTTTCCGATCCGAAGCCGCTGTCCCGTCCCCGGCCTGATCTGATCTGCGCCGGCATGTCGGAGCGCGGCCTGCGTTTCGCTGTGCGGGCGGCTGACGCCTGCTTTATCGGCGGCCGTACCGCCGAAGAGCGACGCGACGCCAGCCGTCGGGCCAGGCAGATTGCCGCCGATCATGGGCGGACCACTAGGACCTACATGATGTGCACCGTGATTCAGGCCGACACCGACGCGGCGGCCGAGGCGCTGGTGACCCGTTACCGCGATGGGGTCGACATGGCGGCGGTTATCGAGATGCTGCGCAGCTGGGGCGCCCCGGCCGAGCGCCTTGACAGCCTGGCGGCCACCCAGGGCGCCTTCATGACCCAGACCGTGGCGGGGGCGCCGGCGACCTGCGCCGCCGAGATCGAGGCTCTGGTCAACTATTGTGAGCTCGACGGGTTGATGCTGATCTTCGACGACTATGACGTTGGGTTGAAGAGGTTTGGATGCGAGGTCCTGCCGAACCTGCGCAGAGTTTTCGCGTGATCTGCGCGCATGGGGCCGATCTGACCGATTGGATCGCGCCAACGCGGACGGCACTGCTGATAATCGACATGCAGGTGGATTTCGCGGCGCCGGACGGGGCGCTCGGTCGCGCTGGCCTTGACCTCTCAGGCGTCCCGAACGCGCTGGCCGCCGCCGGCCGCCTGGCGCGGGCGGCCCGGGGCGCCGACGTTCCAGTCCTGTTCGCCGCCTTGCGCACTCAGGCCGGAACCGATTCGCCGGTATGGCGCGAACGCGTCCGCCGCCGAGGTGGTGATCCTGATTTCGCCATGGCCCTATGCCGCCTTGCAAGCCCTGGCGCGACCTTCATCGGCCCCCTGCCGGAGCCGGGAGAAATGGTGATCGCCAAAACGCGATACAGCGCCTTTTTCCGGACCGACCTTGATTCCGAGCTGAGGGCGACGGGCGTCGACACGCTGGTTGTGTGCGGTTTGACCACTGAGAGTTGCGTGGACAGTACGGTCCGCGATGCCTTTCATCTCGACTACCACGTCTTCCTGGCTGGAGATGCCTGCGCCGCCTACGGGGAGGACCTGCACGCGGCCGCCCTGAAGAGTCTTGAACTGAACTGCGCAATCCTCGTCACGGCGGATGAGATTGTTCGCACCTGGGAGGAAGACCGCTTACCAGCAGTCCTCTGACCCAACGGCTGAAAACCTTCGTCTAGGCGGCGCCATGACAGGAAGGGGCCGGCGGAGTATCTTCATATTCGTCGTGCCGGAGCATCCAATCCATCTTCCGATCCTCGTTGCGGCCGATCGGTGCGCAGGCGAGGATCATCAACGCGCCCACCACTTCCTCGTGACCGCGGGCGTAGCTGAAATAGGTGTGGCAAACTTCACCGGACTCGTCCTTCGAGAAGGCGATGAGACCCGGAATTTCGTCGTTTGCGTCCGCGATAGGGATCTCGGTGAAGTTGTAGAAAACCTCACCGCTCGCCAATTCGTCTGGCGAGAACGACACGTGATAGTCGTGGTTGAAATCACTTTCCGCCGCTGAAACCCACGGAAAACGCCAACCCATGCGGCGCTTGTAGGCCTCGATCTTGGCCAGCGGCGCGCGGGAGACCGCCACCAAGGAGGCGTCGTGATATTCCAGGTGGGGTAGGGCGTCGTCCAGGTGATCCGACAGGAACGAACAACCAGGGCATCCCGCCTCCCACTCGGGACCGAACATGAAATGAGAGACGATCAGCTGGCTGCGTCCCAAGACCAGCTCCGCCAGGGTCTTCTCGCCTTGGGGGGTGTGGACGACATGGGTTTTATCGACCTTCACACATGGCAGCGCCAGACGCTCGGCGTTGATGCTGTCGCGCAGCCGGCTGGCTTGTTTTTCCTTGAGGAAAGGCGCCTTGCGCGCATCCAGCCACTATTCCCGTGATACTATGGGACGAGGTGTGGTGAGCGTTTGCAACATGTTGCTTCTTGGATTGCAGAAGTTTGGCACCTTGACTTTTTTGGATTGATATCAACATGAATCGGCTATGTCAAAGACCGATGAGACCGCCCACGGCAATCGCTTGAAGCGGCTCTTGACTGCGGGGGGATTCCCTTGAGTGCGTGATTCGTGATTCGGTCGGGCTCCCCCTTAGGGTTGGAGCCTGTC
>JAYVYH010000049.1:0-6777 GCA_043784385.1 Caulobacteraceae bacterium
CCGCCAAGCTTGGCGGGGTCATAGCCATCGGGGTTCTCTTCCGACTTGGCCAGGCTCTTCATGGCCTTGGATTTCGCCGCGCCAACGGCGTCGTGACGCGCGCCCTTGGCGGTGATCGCATAGGCGGCGCGGATGTCGGCGCCCACCAGATCGGTCATCTTGGCCTGAAGGGCGTCGGTGTCTTCCGGGGTGAAGTCGAAGGGCTCCTTGGCCGCGTGCTCGGCCAGTTCGATGATCGCCTGGATCACCGGCTGGAAGCCGCGATGGGCGAACATTACACCGCCCAGGACGGTGTCTTCGTCCAGTTCCTGGATTTCGGACTCGACCATCATCACCGCGTCGTCGGTGCCGGCGATGACCAGATCCATCTTGTTGGTCGGATCCTTGATCTGATCCAGCGTCGGATTGAGGATATATTCGCCGTTGATCAGGCCGACGCGAGCGCCGCCGATCGGGCCCATGAACGGCACGCCCGACAGGGTCAGGGCCGCGGAGGTCGCGATCATGGCGACGATATCGGGATCGTTCTCAAGGTCGTGCGACAGCACGGTGATCACCACCTGGGTCTCGTGCTTGAAACCCTTGACGAACAGCGGACGGATCGGCCGGTCGATCAGGCGGGAAACCAGGGTTTCCTTTTCGGATGGGCGCGCTTCGCGCTTGAAGAAGCCGCCGGGGATCTTGCCGGCCGCATAGGTTTTTTCCTGATAGTTAACGGTCAGGGGGAAGAAATCGAGGCCCGGCTTGGGGGCCTTGTCGAACACCACCGTGGCCAGAACCGTGGTCTCGCCATAGGTGGCCAGGACGGCGGCGTCGGCCTGGCGGGCGATGCGCCCGGTTTCCAGGGTCAGCTTGCGACCGGCCCAATCGATGGACTTGCGTCGGATATCAAACATTAGTTTCGTTCTTTCTTATTCTTATGACCCAAGGGCGGATTCCCCAGGGCGGCGGACAGGCGGCGGATGGCTTTAAAGAGCCGGGTTTCCGAATCCTCTCCTTTACGACAGGCGGATGAGGATTGCTTTTGAACCCTCGGCGTACGAACCCGCGCTCCGTATGGGGCGCGGGGGGTCCGACGCTCTCATGCCTGTCGATGGGCGGGCGCCGGATAGCAGATAGAGCGCGCGACCACGCCACGGTATCGCCCGCGCGGGATTGCGCGGACGTAACGTCGCGCCTAGCGGCGCAGGCCCAGTGTCGCGATCAGCGCCTGATACCGACCTTCGTCGGTGCTTTTCAGATGATCGAGCAGCGAACGGCGCTGGGAAACCATGTTGAGAAGGCCACGACGCGAATGGTGGTCCTTCTTGTGGGTCTTGAAGTGCTCGGTCAGGTTGGCGATCCGTTCGGACAGGATGGCCACCTGCACTTCGGCCGAGCCGGTATCGCCCTCGGAACGGGCGTGGGTGTGGATCAGTTCGGTCTTGCGTAGGGCGGTTATCGACATCGGGTGCTTTCCGCTCAGCTGAAATTGAAGACACGCGTGGGATTGAGCCGTCCCGCCCGCATCTCGCAGAGAGCGACGATCCGCGTTCCATGGCGGGCGGAAACGGTTCGCGAAGCGACAAGCATCGGCTTCAGGGTTTCCACTTGCCTGGGGAGCAGAACGATCGAACGTCCCTGCGTCAATCTGAAGGCGTCTTCGGTGGTCACGGCCAGCGCCGGGATGTCGTCCAGCGCGGTCTCGACCGGAAGTAGAACCTCCAGGGCGTGGTCCGTATGGCACATCTGTTCCAGAACTTCCAGTCCCGTGGCGTTGGCCTCGGTGAACGGGCCGACCCGGGTGCGGCGAAGGGCGCTGACGTGACCCCTGGCGCCCAGCACGGCGGCGAGGTCGCGCACCAGGGCCCGCACATAAGTGCCTTTGCCGCATTCCATCTCGATGTCGACGCCATCCTCGCCATCGGACCCCGTCACCCGGGCGCCATGGATCACCACCCGGCGGGCCTTGAGCTCCATGGCCACGCCCTCCCGGGCAAGGTCGTAGGCCCGGGCGCCGTCGACCTTGACCGCCGAATAGTCGGGTGGAATCTGGTCGATCTCGCCGACGAAGGCCTTCAGCGCCTGGGCCACCGCCGAGACGGCCGGACGCACGTCGGACATGGCCGTCACCGCGCCCTCGCGGTCGAAACTGGCGGTCTCCACACCCCATTGGATCGAAAAGCGATAGGTCTTGTCGGCCTCCACCAGGAACGGCACGGTCTTGGTGGCCTCGCCCAGGGCGATCGGCAGTATGCCGGTGGCCAGCGGATCGAGGGTGCCGGCGTGCCCGGCCTTCTGGGCGTTGAAGGCTCGCCGCACCCGGCCCACCGCCTGGGTCGAGCCAAGGTCCAGAGGCTTGTCGAGACAGATCCAACCGGAGACCGCGTCGCCCTTGCGCCGCCGCGCCATCAGTCGGGGTCTCCCGAGCCGTCCTCGCCGTCGGCGGGCGCTTCAAGATCGCGGCGCACGCGTGGATCGTCCAGCAGACGGGTGATGTGTTCGGCGGTGTCGAAGCTGTCGTCGTGGATGAATTTCAACGACGGGGTGTATTTCATGTCGATGGCCGGCCCCAGCCGCAGGCGCAGGAACCGCGACGCCCGGTTCAAAGCGGTGATCACGGTCGGCGCTTCCTTGCCGCCAAGCGGTTCGACGAAACACAGGGCCGCCTTCAGGTCGGGCGTGATCCGCACCTCGCTGATGGTTGGCGGCGTTCCCAGCAAAGCGGGATCGGTGAAACTCTCCTTGCGCAGGATCTCCACCAGGGCGTGACGCACCAGTTCGCTCGCCCGAAGCTGACGCTGGGAAGGGCCGGCCGGAGGGCGGCGGCCACGAGATGGGGAGGCGGGCATTGGCAAACTCTTGAGGCCGTGACGGCGGATCGAACACCGGCGCGGGAAAGCGGCGTCTTCTAGGGCGTGGACACCGCGCTGTCCAGTCTTGGCCGGGCCGGGCCGGGTTCACTCGCTCAGACCAGCCGGATCGGGCCGGGGTATTGCGCGATGATGCGGTCGGCGGTCAGCAGAACAACGCCCTCAACGGTCGCCTGCGCGATCAGCAATCTGTCGAATGGATCCTTGTGCAGTGCGGAAAGGTTGGCGACGGCGGCGGCGTGCTCGCCAGTGATCGCCAATTCCCGAGAGTCGTTATCCAAAAGGGCTCTGCGCAGGAGTCTCGGATCAACCGAGAAGCTGGCGCGTTTCTGACCGCTCTTGATAGCAACCTCCCATATGCTGGCCGGGCTGAACATGAGCTCGTTTTCCATGTCGTCGATCATGGCCGCCGCAACGCGTGGCATCGGGTCGCCCGCCGTGTCCGACGACCAGCCCGTTGCCCAAAGGAGGAGGCGGGTATCCAGAAGAAGCCTCACGACTCGCCTTCGAACAGGGCGATGATCTCGTCGCGCATCATTTCGTCGAAGTCGGCCGGAACCTCTATCTGGCCGGCCAGAAAGCCCCGCCGCCTGAGCGGCGTCGGCGACGACCCACTTATCGCCGTAAGCTTCACGACGGGCCGGCCAGCCTTGGCGATAATGAACGGCTCGCCCTTCTCCGCCAGATCGACCAGCCGGGACAGATGGGTCTTGGCCTCGTGCATATTGATGGTTTTCATGGGCCGGGCGCCTCGTTCGGCAGACGTGGTCTACCGGGGTCGGAAATCAAGAGAGCCGCTGGGTCAGGGCGCGAGATACCCTATTTCCAGATCGCCTTGCCGCTCCCCGGCAGGCCCAACCTCGCCCATTTCTCACTCACAGCCTCAACCACCGCCTTGTCCATGGCGATCTCGCGGCCCCATTCACGGTGGGTCTCGGGGGGCCATTTGTTGGTGGCGTCGAGACCGATCTTGGAGCCCAGGCCGCTCTCGGGCGAAGCGAAGTCGAGGTAATCGATCGGTGTGCCCTCGATCATGGTGATGTCGCGGGCCGGGTCCATGCGGGTCGCCAGCGCCCACATCACCGATTTCCGGTCACGGGCGTCGATGTCGTCGTCCACCACGATCACCCACTTGGTGTACATGAACTGGCGCAGGTACGACCACACGCCCATCATCACCCGCTTGGCGTGACCCGGGCAGGCCTTCTTCATCGAGACCACGGCGATCCGGTAGCTACAGCCCTCGGGCGGCAGCCAGAAGTCGACGATCTCGGGGAATTGACCGCGCAGCAGCGGGATGAACACCTCGTTCAGCGCCTCGCCAAGCACGCTCTGCTCATCGGGCGGACGGCCGGTGTGGGTGGTAGGTAGATCGGGTCGCGCCGCATGGTGATGGCGGTGACCTTGGAACACCGGAAATTTCTCGACGCTGTTGTAGTAATCGGTGTGGTCGCCGTACGGACCCTCGTCGGCGTAATCGTGCAGGCGCACCTCGCCCTCGATGACGGCCTGGGCCCGGGCCGGCGCCAGTAGCGGCTGGGTCCTGGCCTTGACCAGTTCGCACCTTGCCCCGCGCAGCAGGCCGGCGAATTGATATTCCGACAGGGTGTCCGGGACCAGTGTGGCCGCGGCCAATGTCGTCCCCGGATCGGCGCCGAGCACCGCGCAGGCTGGCAGGGTGTCGGGCGTTCCTAGGCGCGCATCGGCGGCCTGTCACGCAGCGGCGCTTGGCGCTACGCTGGCCCGGCCATGAAGCAGCTCGATCTCGACGACCTTCCGCCCCGCGTGGCGCAAATTCTCAGCCGGCTGGGTGCGGGGGAGGAACTGGTGCTGGTCCAGAACGGCGGGCTGGTGGCGCGACTGACGGTAGCGGTGGCCCCAACGCCCACCGATCCGCTGGCGGATCTGCCGGCCGAAGAGCGGATAGCCGAGGTGATGGACCACTTCAAAAGCATCATCGACGACGAATTCTAGCGACTCTCGTCGAACACCTTCACCGTCCGCTTGGGCGCGACATTGCGCCAGCGCCGTTCCAGGAAGTTGCGCGCCGAGCCCGGATCGACAGTCTCAAGCCGCGCCAGCACCGAGGGATAGTCCTTATAGTGCGGGGTGGTGTGAAAGACCGCCGGTTCGGCCTCGATTAGCATCTCGCGCTCGTCGAAGGTCACGTCCACCAGGACTAGGCTGTTGTCCTCGGCGCGCAGACGGGTGAGGAGCTTGCCCTTCACCTTGAAGGACGGCGTTCTATAGGAGGTGGCTTCCTCCACGCCAGGGAAAGATAGGGCGATCTCCCTTACCTCGTCCCACGTCATCAGCTCTCTCCCACTTCAACAGACTCGGTTCAATAGGCTAGCGCGGCTCCGTCCTTGCGCATTTCACTGGCGGCAGCGTAGCGTCCTGGCCAGCGCTGGATCGCCTGATAGCCGCCGAAACCGCCATCCGTGGGTCCGAAGGTCCAGCCGAGATCGGCGAGGCCGCGCCGCGCCGCCTCGGGCACGCCGGATTCCAGATGCACCCGCCCCTGCCCTTGACCCGGCGCGCCGGTGGGCTCGGGCGAACCCTCATGTCGCCAGCGCGGCGCGTCGCCGGCCGCCTGAAGGCCGAGGTCGTAGTCCACCAGATTCAGGATCATCTGGGCTTGGCCCTGGGGCTGCATGTCGCCGCCCATCACTCCGAAGGCCAGCCACGGCTCGCCGCCCCGGGTGGCGAACCCTGGGATGATGGTCTGGAACGGCCGCTTGCCGGGCGCATAGAGATTGGCGTCGCTGTCGCGTAGGCTGAACAACTCGCCCCGGTTCTGAAACATGAAGCCCAGGCCGTCGGGGCACAGGCCCGAGCCCATGCCCCGGAAGTTGGACTGGATCAGCGAGACCATCATCCCGTCCTTGTCGGCGACGCAGAGATAGGTGGTGTCACCATGGCCAGGCGCCTCGCCCGGAAACACCCGATCAAGGATCGCACCAGGCCGGATCAAGGCCGCGCGTTCGGCGGCGTAGGTTTTGGATATCAGCCATTCGATCGGGATGTCGGCGAAATCCGGATCGGCGAACCGGCGGGCGCGGTCCTCGAACGCCAGGCGCTTGGCCTCGATCTGCAGATGCAGGCTGGCGGCGGTCTGGAAACCCGCGCCGCGCACGTCGAAGTTTTCCAGGATGTTGAGAATCTGCAGAGTCGAGAGGCCCTGACTGTTCGGCGGCAGGGCCCAGACATCGACGCCGCGATAATTCACCGAGCGTGGCTCGACCCATTCGGCGTGGTGGGCGGCGAGATCAGCCTTGGAGAGCCAGCCGCCGATGCGCCGGAAATAGGCGTCGATGACCTCGGCGATCTCACCCTCATAGTAGGCGTCCCGGCCACCGGCCGCGATCAGCCGATAGGTTCGCGCCAGGGCCGCGTTGGCGAATACCTCTCCCTCGGCAGGGGTCGAGCCGTCAGGCGCCCAGGTGGCCTGGGCGTTGTCGATCTCCTCGATGCCCCGGCCCGGCTTGGCGAAGCTGCGCAGGGAAACATCCAGATAGTGGGCCACAGTCTGAGCCACCGGCGCGCCGCGCGCGGCCAGATCGATGGCCGGCGCGAACAGATCGGCCCAGGGCAAGCGACCGTATTGCTGGTGCAACTCCCACCAGGCGTCGACGGCGCCCGGCGTCGAGACCGTCACCGCCCCCACCGGACGTATGAACCCATCCCTCGCTCGCATACGCTGGGTTTCGAGGCTCAAGGACCGGGGTGAGCGACCTGACCCGTTCAGCCCCGCCAGCTTGCCCACCTTCGGGTCCCAGACCATGGCGAAGGCGTCGCCGCCAATTCCGCAGGCTATCGGCTCAAGAAAACCCAGGGCGGCGTTGGCGGCGATGCCAGCGTCCACGGCCGAGCCGCCGCCGCGCAGGATGTCGATGGCGATCAGGCTGGCGAGAGGATGGGCGGT
>JAYVYH010000050.1:0-18181 GCA_043784385.1 Caulobacteraceae bacterium
GATCTTGTGGAGGCCCTGGAGTTCGAAAACCTGATCGGCCAGGCTGTCGTCACCGTGGCTGGGGCGGTCAACCGCACCGAAAGCCGAGGCGCCCACGCCCGCGAGGACTTCTCAACGCGGGATGATGCAAACTGGATGAAGCACACCCTGACCTGGTTCGACGACGCGACAGGCAAGGTCACCATCGATTACCGACCGGTGCACAGCTTCACCATGACCAACGACATCGCCTATATCGTGCCTAAGGCGCGGGTCTACTAGCCGTCACGCGCCACCGCCCATTCAAGCCCGTTTCAAGGACGAACTCATGGTCGAGCTGCTGCTCCCAAAGAACTCGAAGGTCGGCAAGGGGCGCCATCATCCTGCACCCGCCGGCGCGACCAACGTCAAGCGGTTCAAGGTCTACCGCTGGGATCCGGAGGGCGCCGGCAATCCGGTCTGGGACACCTACGACCTCGATGCGACGACGTTCGGTCCGATGGTGTTGGACGCTTTGATCCACATCAAGAACAGCGTCGATTCCACTCTGGCCTTCCGGCGTTCATGCCGCGAAGGCGTCTGCGGTTCCTGCGCGATGAACATCGGCGGCCGCAACACCCTGGCCTGCACCCACGGCTGGGAAGAGGTTCCCGGCAAGGAGATTCAGATCTCGCCGTTGCCCCATATGGCCGTGGTGAAGGATTTGGTGGCGGACCTGACCCTTTTCTACGCTCAGTACGCGTCGATTGAACCCTGGCTGCACACCAGCACCCCCGAACCCCAGGGCGAGTGGCGACAGTCGGAAGACGACCGGGCCAAGCTCGACGGTCTGTATGAGTGTATCCTTTGCGCCTGCTGCACTACCTCCTGCCCAAGCTATTGGTGGAACGGTGAGAAATACCTCGGTCCCGCCACCCTGCTTCAGGCCCGCCGATGGCTGGCCGACAGCCGCGATGAGGCCACCGGCGATCGGCTGGACGCCCTTGAGGACCCCTTCAAACTTTATCGCTGCCACACGATCATGAATTGCGCCCAGGTGTGCCCCAAGGGGCTCAACCCGGCCAAGGCGATCGGCGAGATCAAGGAAATGCTGGTGGAGCGGGTGATTTAAGTCGAGTCCACCCCATGACTGAAACAAACCCGGGTGTGGTAATTGTTGGCGCCGGACACGCTGGTGGCACCGTGGCCGCGCTCCTGAGGCAATACGGTTTCGAAGCGCCGATCACCCTGATCGGCGAGGAGCCGATCCCGCCCTACCAGCGCCCACCGCTATCAAAGGCGTGGCTGAAGGGCGAGGCCGACGCTGAAAGCCTAGCGCTTAAGCCTTCGGAGTTCTACGCCGAGGTAGGCATCGAGTTGATCCTTGGCGTGAAAGTGGGCGCCATTCACCCGGCAGAGCACACCGTCGATCTGTTGGACGGGCGCACACTATCCTACGCCGTCCTGATCATCGCCACAGGCGCTCGAGCTCGGGCGCTGCCGATCCGAGGAGCCGATCTGCGCGGCGTGCTCAGCCTGCGCTCGGCCGCCGACGCCGAAGCCCTCAAGGCGGCGCTGGGTCCGGGCAAGCGCCTGGCGGTGATCGGGGGTGGCTACATCGGACTTGAAGCGGCGGCCTCGGCGCGGGCGCTGGGAGCAGAAGCGGTAATCATCGAGCGGGAGCCGCGCATCCTTGCCCGGGTGGCCTGCAAGGTCCTGTCCACATTCTTCACAGACTATCACCGCGCCCGCGGGGTGGATTTCGAACTGGGCGCCATGGTGGAGGCCCTGGAAGGCGACGGCGGCCATGTATCGGGTGTCAGGCTTGCCTCGGGCCAGGTCATTCCGTGCGACGTCGCCCTGGTCGGCGTGGGCGCACCGCCCAATGACGAGATCGCCGCGGCCGCCGGCCTGGAGTGCCAGGGAGGCATCGTCGTCGACACCCACGCCCGCACCAGCGATCCCGACATCTTCGCCATCGGCGATGTCAGTCATCGCCCCCTGCCCCACTATCACCGCAGCTTTCGCCTGGAGAGCGTGGCCAACGCCCTTGAACAGGCCAGGCAGGCGGCGGCGGCAATCACCGGACGTCCGGCCCCACCCCATGAGGTGACATGGAACTGGTCAGATCAATACGACATCAAATATCAGTTCGCTGGCGTGCCGTTCGACGTCGATGACATCCTTGTGCGGGGCGACCCCGCCAGCGGCAAATTCGCCGTGTTCCACCTGACCGGGGACGTGATCCAGGCTGTGGAGGCGATCAACGCCCCGGCCGAGTTCATGGCCGGACGCCAGTTGATCGGCCAAAGACGACCGATCTCGCGGACAAGGCTTGCGGACACGACCGTTTCCATGAAAGAGGTCGCGGCCTAAATTTTATGCGCGCGGGGAGTCCATGCCGAAGATCACCTACATCGAACACAACGGCTCCGAGCACGTCATCGACGTGAAGAGCGGCCTCTCGGTGATGGAAGGCGCGGTCAAGAACAATATACCGGGCATTGACGCCGACTGCGGCGGCGCGTGCGCCTGCGCCACCTGCCACGTCTATGTGGATGCGGCCTGGACCGATAAGACCGGCGCGAAGTCGGCGATGGAGGAATCGATGCTGGACTTCGCCGAGAACGTCGAGCCGACCTCGCGCCTTTCCTGCCAGATCAAGGTGACAGACCAACTCGATGGTCTTGTCGTGCGGATGCCCGAGAGCCAGCACTAGTCGCGTCAATAGAGCCGCCCGCGAGGCGGCCCTATCAGGACCGTCCGATGGCGTAGAATCTCTCGGCCCTTTGATCCCTCAAAGCATCCGGCGACAGGGGCAGGAGCAAAGCCAGCTCCTCCTCCAAGACCGCCCCGACTCGCCCGATCGTGCCCTTAGGATCGGCATGAGCTCCGCCTACCGGCTCTCCGATGATCCGATCAACGACCCTTAGGCCGATAAGATCCTGGGCGGTAATTTTCAAGGCTTTCGCGGCCCCTTCGGCCAGGCCCCGATCGCGCTGCAGAATCGAGGCGCAGCCCTCGGGCGAGATCACCGCATAAATCGCATGCTCAAGGATCAGCACCCGGTTGGCGGCGGCGATGCCGATGGCGCCGCCGCTCATGCCCTCGCCGGTGATCACCGCGATCATCGGCACGCCCAGAGTGATGCAACGCTCCGTGGCCCTGGCGATTGCCTCGGCCACGCCGCGCTCTTCGCCGCCAATGCCTGGGTAGGCTCCACCCGTGTCGACAAAAGACAGCACCGGCAGGTTGAACTGTTCGGCCAGGTCCATCAATCGGACCGCCTTACGGTAGCCTTCGGGGCGAGCGGCGCCGAAGTTGTGCTTGATGCGAGTGGTGGTATCGTGACCTTTTTCCTGACCTATCACCATGACGGCCTGACCTCGGAATTTACCGAGACCGCCCATGATCGCTTGGTCATCAGCGAACTTGCGGTCGCCGCGAAGTTCGACGAACTCGTCGATCAGACCACCGATGTAGTCGACGAAGTGAGGGCGCTGCGGGTGGCGGGCGATCTGGGTCTTCTGCCAAGCGTCGAGATGGGAATAGGCTTCCAGCCGCACTCGCTCTACGCGTGCGCGCAACGCCACGATCTCCGCGTCGAGGGCTCCGGGTCCGGTCGTCTCGAAAAGCTTCGAAAGCTCATCGATCTTGGCTTCGAGTTGCGCGATCGGGCGCTCGAATTCCAGATAGTGCGTGGCCATGGCGTCGTGTCGGGTCCCACCCGGAAAAAGGCGCGCAAACTAGGCGCGAAGGCCTCCCGGAGCAAGTTCGCGACAACCGGGAGACCGCGAGCTTCTGGCGGTCTCCCACGCATGGCGTTAGCACACCTCGCATGAGCACCAATTTCCCCATCACCATCTATCACAATCCAGCCTGCGGGACCTCGCGCAACACACTGGAGATAATCAGGGCGGCCGGCCACGAACCTGCTGTGGTGGAATATCTGAAGGTGGGTTGGACCAAGCCGCAGCTTGAGGATCTGTTTGGCACGATGTCCATCAGACCCCGGCAAGCGATGCGCGAGAAGGGTTCGCCGGCGGCCGAGTTGGGGCTTTTAGATCCCTCGGCCAGCGATATTCAGATACTGGACGCCATGGTCGCCCACCCGGTTCTGGTCAACCGCCCGATCGTCGTGACCCCTCTGGGCGCCAAGCTGACTAGACCCGCCGAATTGGTCCTCGCTCTGCTAAAATCTTAGCCGGCCGGCTCCGCCGAGGAAAACGGTTCAGTCCCGCCGTCGCGATAGCGGGTGCTTGGTCTCCACCACCTCTCGTAAACGATCCTGGGTCACATGAGTGTAGATCTGGGTGGTGGCGATATCCGCATGACCCAGCAGGGTCTGGACCACGCGGAGATCCGCGCCGCCCTCGAGCAGATGGGTGGCAAAGGCGTGCCGCAATACGTGCGGGCTGACTTTGGCCGGGTCCAGGCCGGCGTCCAGGGCCGATTCGTCCAGCAGTTGAGCGAAGCGCCGGGTTGTCAGGCGGCCCGCCCGCCCTCGCGACGGGAACAGCCATGGACTGGCCTTGACACCCTTGGGCAGGAAATTTGACCGGACTGTCAGATAGGTCCTGACGGCCGACCGGGCGGTTTGGCTAAGAGGCGCGAGGCGTTCCTTGCCCCCCTTTCCCTTGACGATCAGATAGGCTGGTTCCTGAGTGAACGGCGCCAGGGGCAGCGCCACCAGTTCCGATATTCTCAACCCTGAGGCGTAGAGGAGTTCGACCATCGCGCTCAGCCGAAGACCGGCCGCGCCATCCTTCGCCGCCGAGGCTTCGATCAAGCCTTTCACTTCCTCGCGGGTAAGAATTTTCGGCAAGGGACGCCCCGGGCGAGGCGCTTCCACGCGGGAGGTGGGGTCATCGCGCCGCCACCCTTCGCCAAGCACGAAACGATAGAACTGCCGCGCGGCCGACCGTCGGCGCGCGGCGGTGGATGATGACAGTCCACGGACCGAGAGATCCTGAAAATAGGCTTCCAGCTGTTCCGCCGAAGCGCCGGGCAGGTCAGTTCCGCGCCCGGTCAGAAAACCGCGAAGGTCGGCCAGATCCCGAGCATAGGCGGTTAGCGTATTGGTGGCGGCGGCGCGCTCGGCTGCCATCATTTCCAGGAATGCCTCCACCCAATCAGCGCCACTCATCGGCTGTTCCTCTTCATAGCGCCTTGCGTCCCGGCAAAGTGGCGCGAGGGCAAACTTGGCGCCGCGCCACCCCGTCGTGTAAAGCCGCAACCTCCCATGACCACGTTGATCACCCCGCCACGAAAGACAATCGCTCTGGTCGGCCTCATGGGGGTAGGCAAGAGCAGCATCGGTCGTCGTCTGGCCAATGCCCTGGGCCTGCCGTTTCGCGACGCCGACACTGAGATCGAAGCCGCGGCGGGGCGTGCCATCTCCGACATCTTTACATTGTTTGGCGAGGCTGCGTTTCGCGACGGCGAGCGGCGGGTGATCGCGCGCTTGCTCGATGAACCACCGCATGTCCTGGCCACCGGTGGCGGCGCCTTCGTCCAGGACGAAACCAGAAATCTCATAAAACAGAAGGCCATTTCGGTCTGGCTCAAAGCCGACCTGCAGGTTCTGGCCCGGCGGGTCGCCCGCCGGGACCATCGGCCGTTGCTGATCGGAAAGGATCCGATGACAGTTTTGAAGGCCCATGTTCGCGACCGCTATCCGGCTTTCGAACAGGCCGATGTCGTGGTGGAGACCGGCGAGGCGGCGCATCAGGTCGCCGTCGACTCGATCATTTCGGCCCTCGCGGCCCATATGGCGAAGCCGACGTGACCCAGACCGTCAAAGTCGCCCTGGATGGCCGACCCTATGACGTGGTGATCGGCCGAGGCCTGATCGACCAGGCCGCTCTCTATTTGAACCCCCTGCTGCAACGCCCCCTGACCGCCGTGGTCATGGACGACACCGTCGCGAAGTTGCACGGCGACCGGCTTCTGCGCGCCATGGCCGACGGGGGCATAGACGCCCGCCCCATCGTGGTGCCGCCCGGCGAGGCGACCAAGAGTTTCGATGGCCTCGCCGACCTGACCGACCGGCTGCTGGCGCTGGAACTCGACCGCGCCGACCGCATTGTCGCTTTCGGCGGCGGGGTTGTTGGCGACCTGGCGGGGTTCGCCGCCGCAATCTTCAAGCGGGGCATCGATTTCATCCAGATCCCGACCACCCTGTTGGCTCAGGTCGACTCTTCTGTGGGAGGGAAGACCGCGATCGATACGCAGAGGGGCAAGAACCTGGTGGGCGCGTTTCATCAACCACGCCTGGTTCTGGCTGACCTTGGGGTGCTCGATACGCTGCCCGACCGTGAAATGGTCTGCGGCTTCGCGGAGGTCTTGAAATATGGTTTGCTTGGCGACGCCGCCTTCTTCGACGGGCTCGAGGCCAGGACCCGATCGGTGCTCGACCGCCATGACGAGGCCCTGGCGTGGGCCGTGCGTCGATGCGTGGAAATGAAGGCCGAGATCGTCGGGGCCGACGAGCGCGAGAGCGGCCGGCGGGCTCTGCTCAACCTCGGCCACACCTTCGGACATGCTGTAGAGTCGGCCAACGGCTTTGGCGACACGTTGAAACATGGAGAGGCAGTCGGGCTGGGCTGCGCCCTGGCGTTCCGCTTTTCGGTCGGTCTGGGACTTTGCTCAGGGCAGGACGCCCTGCGCGCCGAACGCGCGATCGGGGCCGCTGGGCTTCCTATCGCGTTGCATCAGATCGCCGGTCACCCGTTTCAGGTCGATGAACTGATGGCCAGCATGGCCCAGGACAAGAAAGCGCAGGGCGGCTCTCTGACCTTCGTGCTTGCCCAGGGAATCGGCCAAGCGTTTATCGCCAAGGACGTCGATCCGGGTTGTCTGCGCGCCTTTCTGATCAATGAGGGAGCTCTGCCATGACCGCCGCGATCTGGGCCGTGGCCTTGATCATCCTCGGATTGCTGGCCGTATCGGCGGTGTTTTCGGCGGCCGAGACGGCCCTTACGCGGGCCAGTCGCGGACGCATGCACCAGATGGATCGCGACGGTGACGCCGACGCCAAACGCGTGAATCTGCTGCTATCAGATCAGGAGCGGATGATCGGCGCGGTGCTGATCGGCTACAACGTAATCAACATCCTCAGTTCCGCGCTGGCCACCAGCGTGATCACCAAGGCCATCCCAGGCGCCTACGGCGTCGCCGTGGCCACCGGGATCATGACGGTCCTAGTGGTGGTGTTCGTGGAGGTTCTGCCCAAGACCCTGGCCATCGTCCGCGCCGACGATGTGGCCCGCGCCCTGTCAGCGCCAATGCTGGCGGTAGTCTGGGTTCTTGGACCCGTCATTACCGCGATCCAATGGATCGTCCGCCATACCCTGCGGCCGTTCGGCGTGAATCTGGACATGGAAGCGGATGTGCTCGCCGCGCACGAGGAAATCCGAGGGGCGGTCAACTACCATCACTCGGAAGGGGCGGTCGAAAGCCGGGATCGGCGCATGCTGGGCGGGGTGCTGGATCTGTCGGACATGGACGTCTCGGAGATCATGGTGCACCGCAAGTCGATCTCGACGATCGACGCGGCGCTACCGCCGCGAGAACTAATCGCCAGGGCGCTGGAATCTGAACACACTCGCCTGCCACTCTACCGGGGAGAGGCAGAAAACATCATCGGCATCCTGCACGCCAAGGACTTGGCGCGGGCCCTGGCGGCGGCCGAGGGCGTCATGGACGCCATCAACATCGCCGCCATCACCCGCGAGCCGTGGTTCATCCCCGACACGACCAACCTGAAGGATCAGCTCAATGCCTTCCTCAAGGCCCGCAGCCACTTCGCCCTGGTCGTCGATGAGTACGGCGCCCTGCAAGGCCTCGTGACCCTTGAAGATATTCTCGAAGAGATAGTTGGCGAGATCAACGACGAGCACGACAGGGCCGTGCAGGGTGTTCGTCGTCAGGCCGACGGATCGGTGCACGTGGATGGCGATGTCACCGTGCGCGATCTCAACCGCGCGATGGACTGGGACCTGCCGGACGATCACGCTGTGACCGTCGCGGGTCTGGTGATACATGAGGCTCGAGCCATTCCTGAACCCGGACAGAAATTCCTGTTCCACCATCATCGATTCCAGATTCTGCGACGCCAGCGCAATCAGATCATGGCCTTGCGCGTCAGTCCGCCTCTGGCGGGGGAAGAGGAGACCTGAGCGATGAACCCCAACATGAGTTTCCAGGGCGCTCGCATACTGGTGGTCGAGGATGATATGATGATCGCCATGCTAGTAGAGGATATGCTTTCGGACCTCGGCTGCCAGGTCGTCGGTCCGGCCAGCAACCTGACGAAGGCCCTGGCCCTCGCGCGGGAAGACGGCCCCTTCAGCGCCGCGATCCTGGACATCAATCTAGGAGTGGAATCGGTGTTTCCTGCGGCGGACTTGCTTCGCGCCCAAGGCGTGCCGCTGATCTTTTGCACTGGCTATGGCGACGGTGGGCTGCGTGAAGCCGACAAGGCTTGTACTGTGCTCAGGAAACCCTATCGCGCCAGCGAATTAGGCGAAGCGCTGAGCGCGGCTTTGACGCCGGCTTGATGGTCAATCGCTGGCCGGCGTCGTCAAGGTGAGGGAGAGCGCGTGAACGGGTCCCGCCAGTTCCTCCGCCAGCAATCGATAGACCAGTCTTTGACGGTCGATCGCCCGAAGCCCGATGAAAGCCGCCGACTCCACGGTGACATTGAAATGGCTCTCGCCTCCAGATCGCGCGCCGGAGTGGCCGGCGTGCCGGTCGGAATCATCGTCGACGACCAGATGCGTGGGGCAAAGCCCTTCGACCAGCTTGCCACGGATTAAGTCTGCTATCTTCGCCATGCGGAACGCCCGATTATCGCCTGTCAATTCTTGAACTGTCGCCCAAGGTCCTCATACTCTCAAACATGTCGTCAGCCTTCAAATATCGTCCGCGTTTCGTGGACATACGCGTCCGGCCCCCCAAGGCCGGAGCAGGCGCACGCGAGGACGACGTGTTCACACTCAAGCCCGGTGAGAGGACCTGCGACTATCAGGGCTGCCTGACACCGGCGGCCACGCGAGCGCCGAAGTCACGGGACCTGCCGTTCGACCACTATTGGTTCTGTCAGACCCACGCGGCCGAGTACAACCGCAGCTGGAATTTCTTCGCCGGCATGAGCGAGGGCGAGATCAAGGCGCGAGTAGAGGACGATCAGTCCACGGGAGGCCGGCCGACCTGGTCGCTGAAGTCCGGCGGCCGAAACCGCGAAGCGGCCGGGACGCGCGGCGTGTTCCGCGATCCGCGCGGCGTCTTCGGTCCAGGCCAGACCGCCGAGGAGGCCGCCCGCGCGGCCTGGGACCGCAGGCTCGGCAAGCTGGAGCGCGCCGCGCTGGTGGATCTGGATCTGGAAGTTGGCGTCGGTGGCCCCGCGATCCGCGTGCGCTATCTGGAGTTGGTCAAGCGCTGTCATCCCGACGCCAACGGCGGCGACCGTTCGGCGGAGACCAAGCTCCAGCGGGTGATCAAGGCCTACAAGACCCTGCAAAAGGCGAAACTGGTTTAGCGCCCCTCCGCGCCGCTCAGAATCGTGACGCCGGCGGGGTCCAGCCGCCGTCCCTGGTTCTGAAGGACGCCACCGCCGCCAAGGCTGCTCCGGATCTTGTCTGGGCAAGCTGGTCGGTTGCGACCAGAAGATCGCGATCCGCCTCGCGGACCTCGACCAGACTGATGACGCCGCCTTCGTAAGCCTGTTCGGCCTGGCGCCTCGCGATGGTCAGCTGCGCGATCTGCCGATCCAGGGCGACCGCCCGACCCTGTTGCTGCACCAGATCAGTCACCGGGTCTTCCACCTCCTCGGTCGCGCGCAACGCCAGGGTGCGCCAGCCTGCCAGGGCCTCGGCATCGGCGGCCCTGGCGCCAGCCACCTCGGCGTCGACCCGGCCGAAGTCGAACAGCCGCCACTTGAGAGCGCCGCTTCCGGCGGCCTGGTTCACGGCTGGCGTGAACAGGCGGCTGGCGTCCAGACTCCTTATGACCAGAAGTCCAGAGACCGTGACCATGGGGCACTATTCAGTCATCACCTGCCCGGTCCGGGCATTGGTCGCCACCAGTTGCTGTTGGGCCGCGAGGGTGGCCGGTCGTCGACGTAAAAAGTCGGCCGGGCTGTCGCCGAGCGCGAGGCCTGGCGGCGGCGGTGACCGGGGGCGCGATGGACCGATAGGGTCCCGCCAGTGCTATATCGGGGCGATGGTAGGCGTGGCCGACCGCACAGCCCCCCCGCCAGCACACATAGTGAAAGCAGAACGGCGCGTGGGGCATGACGGGACAGGGTCATGGACGGCCTTGGAACAGCGGCGAATGAGTCAATAGGCGGCCGCCGGCTTGATGGGGATCGAGGGCAGTGGCCGGCAAAACGGGGCCATGGCGATGACGGCGATAAATACCCAGGCCATCAGGCGGAACACATCGTTAAAGGCCTAGGTCAGGGCGACCCGGCCGACGAGTTGGCCGAACTCCGACTTTGCGAGGCGACCGGCCTGGTCAAGGTCGCCGGACATTGGAGCGATCCGCGCCGTCATCGCGGCGATGAATTCGGGCGCGCGGCGTCCGGCCCCTCCCAGGGTCTGGCTCATTCGCCAAGCCTCGATTCGCGTGTTGTATTGCAGCCAAGTGTTGACTGTGGCGACACCGATGGACCCGCCAAGGTTGCGTATCAAGTTGAACAAGCCGGATGCATAGCGTAGCTCGGCCGCGCCTAAACCGTTCAACGCCAGCCAGAGGCTGGTGGCGAACGGACTCAGGCCGACGACGATGAGGAATAGCTGATCGACCGTCTGAAAGGCGCACGCCGCGATTACGCTCGACACCACCTGGGCTAGGCCGGTGACAAGCACTGTGGTTCCGATCGGCAGGCTGCCGTAGCCTCGCACCCGGGCCAGAAACACTGGGATCATATAGGTGGAGGAATAGAGGCCAAATCCGATCACCAAGTTGAAGGTGCAGGCGGAGGCCAAAGTCGGCAGGCGGAACGGGGCCAGCTTGACGATAGGCCCGCTGGATTTGAACGACCGCGCTAGAAGCAGGACAAAGGTGACCAGGGAAATCCAGGCCACGCCCTGAATCAGCGGGTCACCGAACCGTTCGCGCTTGGATCCCTCCTCCAGCAAATATTCAAGGCAACCCAGGAACACTGCCGGCGAGCCCAGGTGGGCGTAATCGATCTTTCCCAGCATCTTCAAATCGGGCCGGTCGACCCGCATCACCAGGATCGCCAGGATGGTCACGATCAGGCCCGGGCTGATGTTGATGTAAAAGATCGACCGCCAGCCCATGGCGTCGGTAAGCCATCCGCCGACTGTGCGACCCAGGGTCGGCGCCAAAACCGAGACCATCCCGAGGATCGCCGGGATCGTGGCTCGCTGGCGCCCGGAGAACGGGGCCCAGCCGGTGGCGAACACCGTCGGCACAATGGCCCCGCCGACAAAACCCTGGATCACCCGGAACGCCGTCATCGAACTGATGTCCCAGGCCATGCCGCACAAGGCGCCGGCCGGGATGAACAGGCTCGCCGACAGGGCGAACAACCAGCGGGTGGAGAGCACCTGGGCCAGAAACGCGGCGAACGGGATCGTCAGCAATTCGGCCATCAGATAGCCGGTCTGCACCCAGCTGATTTCATCGAGGCCAGCCCACAGCCCGCCTGGACGTTGTTGAGCGAGGCGGCGACGATCTGGATGTCGATCAAAGCCATGAACTGGCCAAAGGCCATGATCCCGAGAATCAGGAACTTGGTTGTGTTGGGCAATACCGACGGATCGATAGGCGCGCTGGAAGCAATCGTTTTAGTCATGCTGGCCCTTGTCCCGGTCGGTTTTTATATTACACACACCATATAAAGGTGCCCGCAAGACCATGCGCTACGAAGCCAGCCACAAGAAAGAAACCCGCAAGCGCGTAGTGAAGGCCGCCGCCCGGGCCATTCGCACCCACGGACCGTTCAAGGTCGGCGTGGCTGGAGTGATGGCCGAAGCCGGCCTCACCCATGGCGGATTCTATGCGCATTTTTCGTCGAAGGACGATCTGGTGGCGGCGGGTATCGGCCGCATGTTCGACGACGGTCGATCACGGCTGGAACGCGAAACCGCCACGCGGGCTCCCGCCGACGCTTTGGCCGCCTATATCGATTTCTATCTGTCCGCCGAACATCGCGACGCCCGAGCCTTCGGATGTCCCCTGCCCTTTCTCGCCGCCGACGCACCCCGCTTACCTTGCCCCGCCCGCGAGCGTTTCGCCCAAGGCGTGGCGGATTTGACCACGCGGCTGTCTGAACGCCTGGCGGCGCTCGACCGGCCCGTCTCGGAAACCGACGCGACGTCGCTGCTGTCGGAGATGGTCGGGGCCTTGTCGCTGGCCAGGGCCGACCCCGACGCATCGCGGTCGGATGCGATCTTGAACGCCTCGCGCGCCGCACTGAAGGCGCGTTTCGACCTGAAGAGTCCAAAGTGAGTGTAGCCGAAACCATCCCTGCGGCCGTCTGGAACAATAGCGCCGCGCCTTCGAAGGAGCGTTCAAGCCGGGGATCGGCCGGACCATGGGCTTTCGAGTTGTAGAAATGGGAGCGGGCCAGGTGGTCTTCGCCGGCACGCCAGGCCGCGAAGTCTACAATCCCATCGCCGCCGTGCACGGCGGCTATGCCGCGACGTTGCTGGATTCGGCCTGTGGTTGCGCGGTCCATTCCCGGCTCGTCGCCGGCCAGGGCTGCACCAAGCTTGAGCTGAAGGTCGTCTATCACCGGGCCATAGCTCAGTGAGGCGGGCGACGTATTCGCCGAGGGCAAGGTCGTGCCCCTTGGGCGACGGGCGGCCTTTGCCGAAGCGACACTGAAGGACGCCAGCGGACCGCTTTACGCTTCGGCCACCTCGAGCCTGCTGGTCATGGATCGATGAACGCCGCCGTCCTGCGCCCCGCGCCGGAGGTCTCCGCGCTACCGTTGCCGAAAATGCGATCGCGGTTTCTCGCTGGCCTTTTCTGGCGGTGGGCGGGGCGATCGTCGTCGCGGGCGCGGGCCTGATCTACATCCTGGCCCCCAAGGACTGGGTTTCCACCGACGCCGCCTATGTCCAGGCCGACAGCGCGGTTGTGGCCCCGAAACTACAGGTCTGATAGCCACCGTGCCGGTTCGCCACGATCAGGCGGTCGTGCGTGGCGCCCCTCTTATCCAGATCGATCTCCAGGAACTCGACGCCAAGGTGGCCTCGGCGCGGGCCGACCTGATGAACGCAGACGCTTCGGTCGCCTCGGCCAGGGCCGCCCTGGGTTCACTGGCGGCGGAGGAGCGCATGGCCGCTTCGAACGTGCGCGCCGTCCAGGCCATGATCGCCGCGGCGGACGCCCAGAGGGCCACCGCCGGCGCCGAGCGCCAGCGCCATGACAATCTGGGAGGTTCCGGGGCCGTGGCCCGCCGCGGCGCCGATCGCTTTCGGGCGGCGGAAATCTCCGCGCGTTCCGCCGCCAAGCGCAGCCGGGCCGATCTGGACGTGGCCCGTAACCAGGGCGAGCCCGGCGACTATGTACGGCCGGGCGCCCGGCTGATGACCATCGTGCCGATGATAGCACTTTAGGTGGTGGCCAATTTCGAGGAAACCCAGGTCTCGCGGATGAACGGCGGCGAGGCCGCGACCATGCGGGTGGACGCCCTGCCAGGTGTCGTCCTGAAAGGCGAGGTGGAGCCCCTGGCCCCAGGTTCGGGAGCCCAGTTTTCGTTGCTGCCGTTCGAGCCGGGCACGGGTAATTTCACCAAGATCGTCCAGCGCGTGCCTGTTCGCATCAGGTTGGAACCCGGCCAGAAGGGACTGGACCGGTTACGGCCCGGACTATCGACGACGGTGGCGGTTTCCTTCGCCGGCAATTAGTCTGCCGGCGATAGTCCGCTTTCCCCTACGACGCCGTTTGCGTCGGCCGAAAGGTCGCGTTAGTGAAATCGCGACATGACAATCTCACCAGAATCCGCCGACGCTCAGCTGCAAGCGATGGTCCCCGACCTCAAGGTCTCCGTGCGCGAGACCTTCGGGGTGAATTCCGACATGATGGTCCCTGCCTTCTCGGTTCGGGACAGCCACGTACCGGACTTCGACGAAGCCTATAAGTTCGATCCCCAGACCACCCTGGCGATCTGCGCGGGTTTCGCCTTCGATCGCCGGGTCATGATCCAGGGTTACCACGGCACCGGCAAGTCGACCCACATCGAGCAGGTGGCGGCGCGGCTCAACTGGCCGTTGATCCGGGTCAACCTCGACAGCCATGTCAGCCGCATCGATCTGGTCGGCAAGGACGCCATCGTCCTGAAGGACGGTAAGCAGATCACCGAATTTCGCGAGGGCATGCTGCCCTGGTGCCTGCAGCGACCGATGGCGCTGGTGTTCGACGAATATGACGCCGGCCGGCCCGACGTGATGTTCGTGATCCAGCGCGTCCTGGAAGCTCAGGGCAAGCTGACCCTGTTGGACCAGAACCGGGTGATCCGGCCCAACCCCTATTTCCGGCTGTTCTCCACCACCAACACCATCGGTCTTGGCGACACCACCGGCCTCTACCATGGCACCCAGCAGATCAATCAGGGCCAGATGGACCGATGGTCGATCGTCGCCACCCTGAACTATCTGGCCCACGACGTGGAGGGCGAGATCGTCTTGGCCAAGGCCCCCAACTACGCCAAGACCGCCGAGGGCCGCCGCCAGATCGCGGCCATGGTCCGCGTGGCCGACATGACCCGCAACGCCTTCATGAACGGCGACATCTCCACCGTCATGAGCCCGCGCACGGTGATCACCTGGGCACAGAACGCCGAGATCTTCGCCGGAGACCTGGGCTTGGCCTTTCGCATGACGTTCCTCAACAAGTGCGACGAGCTGGAACGCCCGACCGTGGCGGAGTTCTTCCAACGCGCGTTCGGAACCGACCTTCCCGAGAGCGCGGCGCGGGTGAAGGTGGCCTGAGGCTGCTTGTCTCCCATCCCGATGGCCCTATGATTGTCGAAAATCAAAGGATGGGGATGGGAATGAAGATGATTTTTCGCGTCGGCGGTCTGCTCGCCGCAGGCCTCGCTCTCGTGGCTGGCCAAGGAGCCTGGGCGCAGACGCCCCCTGCTGCAGACGCCACCCCAGCGCCGGTCGACTATTCCAGCCCGGCCAACTGGGTCTGCTGGCCGGGCGCCACACCCAACGCCTGCGACATCGATCTGACCAGCACCATGGTGAAGGCCGACGGTTCGATGACGGTCGAGGCCTTCAAGGCCGACCCCAAGGCGCCGATCGATTGTTTCTACGTCTATCCCACGGTTTCGACCGATCCCGGCGTCCTGGCCAACCTAGCCGTCGAGAGAGCCGAGCAGCAGGTGGTGAAACACCAATTCGCGCGGTTCGCCGCCAGTTGCCGGCTCTACGCGCCAGTCTACCGCCAATTCACCCTGACCGCGCTGGTGGCGCGAATGTCGGGCAAGCCTATGCCCGCGGCTGGGCCAGCCAGCCTCGTCACACCCTACAATGACGTCAAGGACGCCTGGAACTACTACCTCGCCCATGCCAACGGCGGCCGGGGCGTTGTCCTGATCGGTCACTCCCAAGGATCGGGCGTACTGACCCAGTTGATCGCCCGGGAGATCGATGGCAAGCCCGCTCAGGCCAAGATCATTTCCGCAATCCTGATGGGAACCAATCTGGTCGTGCCGACAGGCAAGGACGTGGGCGGCGATTTCAAGACCATGCCCCTATGTCACTCCGCCAGCCAGCTGGGCTGCGCGATCGCCTTCGCCTCGTTCCGGGAAACCAGCCCGCCCCCTGCTAATTCCCTGTTCGGCAGACCGCGCACGCCGGCGCCGGGCATGGCCTCGGCCTGCGTCAACCCGGCCAATCTGAGCGGCGGCGAGGGTCCGCTGCACAGCTACTTGGCCTCCGGCGCCGACAGCATCGCGCCCGGCGCTCAGACGCCGAAGCCCTGGGTAGCCGGCGCGACGGTATCGACGCCGTTCGTCAGCGTTCCAGGCCTACTCACCGCCCGCTGCGCTTCAACCCCTGAGTTCAATTATCTTTCGGTCCACATCAACAAGGATCCCGCCAGTCCGCGCAACCAGGAGCTGATTGGCGATGTGCTCATCGGCGGCGAGGTTCAGGCCAACTGGGGCCTGCATCTGATCGACGCCAACATGACCATTGGCAATCTGGTGGACATCGTCCGCCAGGAAGGCGCGGCCTGGACAGCAAAGTCGAAATAGCCACGACCCCGCCGGTGAAGATTTTCCTCATCGGCAAGACCGGCAGCATCAATCACTGGTTGGAGGACGCCGTCGCCGCCTTTCGCGGTGACGGGCACCAGGTCAGGGTGGGCGTCGTCCGGCACGCCTGGCTTACCGCTGGCCTGGAGTCGGCGCTAGTCGAGCCACTGGCGTCTACGATGGCGAGAGTTGCCGCCCGGTTCGCTCCAGACCTGATCCTGGCGTTAGGCGGCTTTCATGTCCCGACGCAGTTTCTCGAACGCCTCGCCGCGCTGCCCGGCCGCCCACCGCTGGCCGGCTGGGTGGGCGATCTGTTCGACGGATCGGCGCGGCGAGCCGCGAAACTCTATGATATTGTCGCCTATACCGACAGCGCTTTGGTGGCGCGGCACGGCGAACTGGAGTTCCCTTCCAGAGCCCTTTTTCTACCCCACGCCGCCAACCAGTGGCCTCCGCCACCTCCGGCGGAACGAGCGCGTCGCATGGTGTTCGTGGCCAACGCCACGCCCGGACGCCGCTCGATTGTCGGATCAATCACCGCTCCGGTTTCGGTTTTTGGGCCGGGCTGGACAGTTGGGGCGACCAATGGCCATGACGTTCACCCCGGACGCGCCGCCCACCGACGCGTGGCCGGGCTCTATGCGGGTCATCTGGCTTCGCTCAATATCCGAAATGAATTCAACGTTCTCAATGGGCTGAACCAGCGAAATTTCGATCCCTACAACTCGTCCACACCGGTAGTGACCGACGATCAAGCCGACCTGGGCCGCTGTTTCGAACCTGGTAAGGAGGTTCTGGTCTATCGCGACGCCGATGAACTCAACGGCCTTTACAACCGCCTGTTGCGCGATCCCGCCGAGGCTACACGGATCGGCGAGGCCGGCCGCCGCCGCGTGCTGGCCGAACACAGCTTCACCCATAGGTTGGCAACCCTGAGGGCCACCCTTTAGGTTCGCCGCGCGCCGCCCAAGAAATCGTCCGCCGTGAAACTCTCCGGCGCGGCGACCTCGACGATAGGGTCTGGGCGGTTGTCGTATTCCAACTTCAGGGCCCGGGCCATGACGGCGTGCATGTCATAGAGACAGGTGATGTAGGTGAATTCAAAGATTTGTTCGTCGTTCCAGAAGTTGCGTAGCTTGTCGAACACCGCGTCGGGCGTCCGGCCGCCAGCACCGGCCAAGCAGTCAGCATAGGCCAGAACCGTCCGTTCCTGATCGTTGAAGAGATCCGAAACGGCCCAGTGCGGCACCGCCGCGATCTTGTCGTCGGAGACACCCAGACCCCGCAGCGACTTGCAGTGCTGGGAGAAAACGAATTGGCTGCCCTTCACCCAGCCAGCCCGGGTCTGGCCTAGCTCGCGCAGGACCGGGTCGATCTTGCGGCCGGGGTGGCGATAGACCGCAAAACCATCGACCGCATGCTGGAGAATGTCAGGGGCCAGAGCGAACACCGTCCACCAGTCGCCGGGCGTGCCCGTGGCGGTGCCCGGCTCGGCTACGGGGTCCCGGTCACCGAACAGGGACTTGTACATCCGCAGAACGATCTCGGCCTTGGCTTCAGACTTAGGGACCTGACGTAGAACGGGCATCGACGGTTTCCTGGTACGGCTTATTTTCCACAATTCGTAGCAGGACGTCGTTGGGGCGAGAAGCTGGCATCGATCAAATGGCCGCACGCCAATCAGCAACAGGTGACCGTAGATGGTGAAAGCGACGAACAGCGCCAGAGCGGGGGGTGAAAACTTCCCGACCAGATGTCCCAGCGCCCAGGCGCCGACACCTAACACCATCGGATCACGAACGGCGGCCTTGATGTGGTCGCGTGCCCAATAGGCGGCGGTCAGCAGTATGAAGCCGATCAGCACAAGCGCGCCGGTGACGTGTTCGGCGCCTGCGGGCCTGAGCCAAAGCGCCGGCGCGCCGCACGCATCTGCATCGCCTTTGATCACCGGCGCGAAACCGAGGCTGGCCAAAGCCG
>JAYVYH010000051.1:0-7122 GCA_043784385.1 Caulobacteraceae bacterium
AGGGTGGCCAGCTTGGCCGGTATGTGGCTGACCACGCGGCGATTGCTGACCCGCATTTCCTCCGGCAAGTCTTTCCATGGGTCCGCGCTGCCACCTCCCGCGCGCGAGTAACCTTCATGCACCGCCTTAGCCATGGCGTCGGGATCGGGCGACAGCGCCCGGGACGCCACCGCCGAGGCCGTCAGATCGCCGAAGCCGTAGAGCGTCAGCGGCTGAAGGCCGGCGATGCCGCCTGAGGCGCGCATCAGGCCCCCCGAACGCAGCCGCGCGAATATCGGTCCGTCGATCCTGTCGTGCCGAATGGCGCTTTCCCGCAGGCCGATCGCGGCGGCCAGGGCCGTGGCCGAATCGCGCAGGCAGACATAGGACGCGCAGATCGTCGGATCGTCCTGGCTCCGCGAAGCGGTGTCGAACTTCGCCTCTTCCAGATGGGCGAACACTCCGAGGGTGCAGAGTTGCGGAAATTCCGGATGCCGGTGCAGGAAGTCGCGCCTTACGGTTCCGGCGTCGGGATCGATAACGGTGATCCAGGGCCGGCCGAGGTTCATTCCAAGGCTGTTGAGCACCAGGTCGCGGGCAAGTTCCTGACCCAGTTCGTTGAACCCGATGATCAGGATATGGATCGCCGGGGCGCCCAGCCGATGGGCGAGCAGGAATGGCGGATGGCGCACCATCACCGAGCGCGCCGCCGCGTGGGCTTCAGAAAAGGCGAACAGATCGATCCCACCTTCGGCGTGGTGGATGCGCTCGGCGATGGCCGGATCGTCCAGGTGCACGGCCACTGTCGAGGCCCCGCCGGTGGCGGCCTTCATGCGTTCGGCGGCCTTCAGGGCGTCTGCCACCGATTGGCCGATGTCGGTTTCGGCGATGATCACCCGGGCAGCCCGACCGGCTCCACCGGCATTCAGCCCGTCGTCGCCCGGCGCTCGGGGCAGGCTGATCAGGGCGCCCTCGCGGCGCGCATCGACGACGGAGGTTGTGACATGAACCGTGGAAAGGCCGCGGTCCGCCGCGTGATGGGTCAGGGCGAACGCGATCTCATGGTCGCCGATCACCAGGATATGCCCGCTTCGCCAGGCGACGGCCAAGGCCGCGATCTGGGCGCGGAACAGCGACAGGCCCGCCGTCGCCAAGCCGCTCAGGAACACGCCCGCCCCTAACCAACGGGCGAGGATCAGTTGCCAGCGGCCACCTGTATTGGCGGGGATCGTATAGACGTCGCTCAGCCCGAAGACTCTCAGGGTCATGAACAGCGCGTTCTCGACCTTCCGGGCGCCCGTGACTTCAAACGTGTCCGATTGCAGATACCAACCCCAATAGGCGAGGGCCAGCGTCAACAGGGCGAAGGCCAGCCAGAGGCCGAAAAGCCACCGTCGTCGGTCGGCGCCCTTCGGGCTTTCGTTGCTCAACACCCTGCCCCCCGTTTTCCGCCCTGGTGCGCCGGATCGACCGCCCACCGGGGGCGAGGATAGGGGGGAGGGTAGAGGCTGTCGATTGGGTTGCATGGGTTCACAACAGCGCCTGAACCGCTCTAAAAGCCTGCTATGTCCAGCCGCCTCGTCATCGCCTCGATCCAGGTCAACCCCACGGTCGGGGATATCACCGGCAACGCCGCCCTGGCGCGGCGTCGGATTGCCGAGGCCACGGCCCTGGGCGCCGATATCGCCCTGTTCCCGGAACTGTTCCTGATCGGCTATCCGCCGGAGGATCTGGCGCTGAAACCCGCGGCCGTGCGCGCCTGCCAGGAGGCGCTGGTTCAGCTTGCCAGGGACACGGCCGGTGAATGCGCCGCCCTTGTCACCACTCTCTGGCCGGGGCCGGGCGGGCGTCCGCACAACGCCGTCGCCCTGATCCAGAACGGCGAGGTGCGGGGAGTCTCGTTCAAGGTCGATCTGCCCAACTACGGCGTGTTCGACGAAAAGCGGATCTTCATCGCCGGCGAGGCGCCCGGCCTGTTCGAGATCGCCGGAACCCGGATCGGGGTCCCGATCTGCGAGGATATCTGGGGACCGGGTCCCTGTCGCCGGCTTACCGAGGGCGGCGCCGAGTTGCTGCTGGTCCCCAACGGCTCGCCGTTTCGCCGCACTTCCGACGACGAACGCCTGGACGTGGCCCGCGCCCGTGTCGCCGAGACGGGCCTGCCGCTGGTCTATGTCAATCAGGTCGGGGGTCAGGACGAGCTGGTCTTTGACGGCGGTTCCTTCGCGCTCCAGGCCGACGGCGAGCTTTGCATGAGCCTGCCGATGTTCGAGGAGGCGATCGCCTGTTCGACCTGGGAAAAAGGGCCGGGCGGATGGCGTTGCGTCGATGCGCCGGTGACGATCTGGCCGAGGGGGCCTGAGGAAATCTACCGTGCGATGGTGCTGGGCTTGCGCGACTATGTCCGCAAGTCGGGCTTCCCCGGCGTGCTGCTAGGTCTGTCCGGCGGGGTTGATTCGGCGATCTCGATCGTCGTGGCGCGCGACGCCCTGGGTCCGGAGAACGTGCGGGCCTTCATGCTGCCCTCGCGCTACACCAGCGCCGAAAGCCTGGAGGACGCCGAGGCCTGCGCCCGTGCGACCGGCGTGCGGCTGGACGATATCGCCATCGCTCCTGCCGTCGCCGCCTTCGAGACCATGTTGGCCCCGCAGTTCGCCGGCCGCAACGCCGACATCACCGAGGAGAACATCCAGGCCCGCATCCGGGGCGTCACCCTGATGGCGCTGTCGAACAAGCTGGGACTGATGCTGATGACCACCGGCAACAAGTCGGAAATGGCCGTCGGTTACGCCACGCTCTATGGCGACATGTGTGGCGGCTACAATGTGCTGAAGGACGTCTACAAGGTCGATGTCTACGCCGTGTGCCGCTGGCGCAACGCCAACGCCGCCTATGATGGACCGCCGTCCCCGATCCCCGAGCGCATCCTGACCAAGGCGCCCTCAGCCGAGCTGCGCCCGGACCAGACCGATCAGGACAGCCTGCCACCATACGAGGTGCTCGACGCCATCCTGCACGGCCTGGTGGAGGAGGAGGCGACCCTTGACGAGATCGTCGCGCGGGGCTTCGACGGCCCGACGGTGGAACGGGTTCAGCGGCTGCTCTACGGCTCGGAATACAAGCGCCGCCAGTCGGCGCCGGGCGTCAAGATCGGCGGCAAGGCCTTCGGTCGGGACCGGCGCTATCCGCTGGTCAACCGGTTCCGGGACAAGGCCGGTCTTTAGGGGCTCTTCAGGCGACCACGCGCATCACCGCCGCGACCGGCGGCCCGGCCGGCATGGCGCGCAGGGTCGGGATCACATCCTCGATACGGTCGACCGTGCGCCAGCAGCCGTTGAATTCGGCCGGCGCCAGGCGGGTCTCGATGAACTGGTCGAATAGGTCGAACAGCGGCCGCCAGAAATCCTGCGGGTTGAAGAACACGATCGGCTTGGCGTGAAGGCCCAGGCGACGCCAGGATAACAGCTCCACCGCTTCCTCCAGGGTCCCGATCGAGCCCGGCAGCACCACGAAGGCGTCGGCGTCGTCGAACATCCGGATCTTGCGTTCGTGCATCGAGGTGACGATCACTGTCTCCACCGCCTCCAGAACGATTTCCCGGCTGGCCAGAAAGGCCGGCATGACGCCCAGAACCCGGCCGCCGGCTTGATGGGCGGCCCGCGCGCAGGCGCCCATCAAGCCCACGCCGCCGCCGCCATAGACCAGGCGCAACCCGTCGGCCGCCAGGGCCGCGCCCAGCGCCGCCGCCGCCGCCAGCCAGGCGGGATCGGCGGCGTCGGACGATCCGCAATAGACGCAGACCGAGTCGATGCTCGAAGGTGGGATCGACATTCGTTCACGGTTCCCCAGATTAAGACAGGCGCGGCCAGCCCTGATATGCCATCGCCTAACCGAAAGCATCGCCCCAAAACACCGTTCCAAAGGATCGCCCGATCAAGTTCGCCGTGAAACAGAGCCTGGCCGCCGCCCTCACCCTGTTCGGTATCGCCGCCTGCCAACCGGGTGGCGTGGCGTCGGGTGGCGGAGCCGGCCAGAAGCCGGTGGCCGGCGTAGGTCCGGCCAGCCTCTACCGGCAGCCGCCGGCCGCGACCGCGGTCGGCTTGATGACCGGGTCGGTCGTTCACCTGGTCGGGCGCGCCGAACCGGGCGCCAAGATCCGGCTGGCGTCTCCTGGCGGCCAGGCGGTTCTGGCGCAAGCGGGGAGGGACGGAGGCTGGAGCCTTGATCTGCCGCCCGCCACCACGCCGAGGCTGTTCGGCCTGGCGATGATCGACGGCGAACATCTGATTCAGTCAGAGGGCTATATCGCCGTCACGCCCGAAGGCGCCGCAGCGCAACTTCGCGCCGGCGCCGGCGCCCTGGTCCTGGGATCCCGGGGTGAAGCGCCCGCCATCCTGGCGGTGGACTTCGATTCCAAGGGCGGCGCGGTGGTGTCCGGCCTCGCCTCACCCCACGGCGCCGTGGAGGTGTGGGTCGATGGTGAGCGCCGGGCCAGGGGCCAGGCCGCCGCCGATGGCGTTTTTTCTCTGGCGCCCAACGAACCGCTGACCCTCGCGGAGCACGGCTTCGAAGTCGTGGACGGCTCTCGCCGGGCCGCGGCCCGGGCGGCGCTCAGTCTCGCCGCGCCACTGTCGCGAGGTCCCTATCGCTCGGATCGCACCGCCTCCGGGTGGCGTATCGATTGGATGACACCGGGCGGCGGTCTTCAGACCACCCTGCTGCTCAACCACACAGGGGCCCCCGCTTGACGTTCGACCATGCCGCCGGCCGTCATGCGGCGCCGCCCATCGGCGGCCCGGCCGCGCCTCGATTCACCTTCTGGACGTCAATGGCGGATCTCATCCGCCTGGTGGCCAGGTCGCGGGCCCAGGGTCTTAAATCGCGCTTGGCCGTGGCCCTGTTTCTGGTCCTGCTGGGCAAATGGACCGGGGTCGTCGGGCCGCTGCTGATTTCCCGGGCAATCGACCAGCTCAATGTCGGCCGGACCGGCGGTCAGCCGGTGTTCGTCGCCTTCGCGGGGCTGGCCGTCGGCTGGGTCCTGCTGCGCTTCATCGCCAACGCGGCCCCCTACCTGAGGGACTCGATCTTCACGCCGGTGTCCCAGATGGCCATGGTCCAGTCCTCGATCGAGACCTTCGCCCATTCCCTGTCGCTGTCGATGAATTTCCATCAGGGCAAGCAGACCGGAGGCCTGGCCCGAGTCATCGATCGAGGCGCCCGTTCCACCGATTTCCTGCTCCGCAGCGTGGTGCTCAATCTGGGGCCGACGGTGCTTGAGCTGCTGATGGCCGCCTATGTGCTGAGCACCCGTTTCAACTGGCGGCTGGCCGTCGTGGTGATCTCGACCATCGTCATCTACATCGCCTTCACCGTCGGCATTTCCAACTGGCGCATCGGCCATCGCCGCAAACTCAACGACGCCGATTCCCGCGCCGCCGGCCTCGCGGTCGATTCGCTGATGAACTACGAGACCATCAAGACCTTCGGGGCCGAGCAGCGCATGGTCGCACACTATGAGTCGGCCCTGACCGACTACGCCCACGCCGCGGTCAAGGCCAACACCTCGCTTCAACTGCTGAACGGCGTGCAGGCGGTGGTGCTGAACCTGGGCCTGGTGCTGGTGACGGTTCTGGCCGGAATGGAGGTTCTGGCCGGGCGGATGAGCCTGGGCGCGGTCACGGCCTGCATCCTGATCCTGCAGCAGGTCTATGCGCCGCTGTTCAGCCTGGGCATGAGCTACCGCGAAATCCGCCAGTCGTTCATCGACATGGAACAGATGCTGGATCTGCGGGCCCTCAAGCCCGAGATCGTCGACGCCCCGAACCCGCGTCCGCTGCCGCCGGCCTCTGAGCGTGGGGCCGAACTCCGCTTCGCCGGGGTGGGCTTCCAGCATACCGCCCGAAGCGTCGGCCTGACCGAGGTCGACATCGTCATCCCGCCGGGAACCACGACGGCGTTGGTCGGCCCTTCCGGGTCCGGCAAGACCACCATCGTGCGGTTGGCGCTGCGCCTGCTCGATCCCCAGGCTGGCGCCGTGCTGATCGACGGCGTGGACCTGCGCCAGGTCAGCCAAGCCGCCTTGCGAACCGCCGTCGCCCTGGTTCCTCAGGACGTCGCCCTGTTCAACGACACCCTTTGGGCCAACATCGCCTTCGCCAACCCGGACGCGTCGCGCGAGTCGGTGTGGGCGGCGGCCGAAGCGGCCGAACTGGCGCCGTTCATCGACGGCCTGCCGCACAAGATGGACACCCAGGTCGGCGAACGCGGCCTGAAGCTGTCTGGCGGCGAGCGCCAGCGCGTCGGTCTGGCCCGCGCGCTGCTGGCCAATCCGCGCCTGCTGGTGCTCGACGAAGCCACCAGCGCCCTGGACGGCCCGACCGAGGCGGCGATCCAGGCCACCTTGCGCAAGGTCCGCGCCGGCCGCAGCACCCTGGTGGTCGCGCACCGGCTTTCCACCATCGTCGACGCCGATCAGATCCTGGTCATCCGCCGGGGACGCATCGCGGAGCGCGGAACCCACGGTGAACTGTTGGAAAAAGCCGGCGAATACGCCGCGCTCTGGCGGCGTCAGACCCGCGGACAGGGCGCCGCCTCTGGCGCCGCGCTCGCGATGCGCTAAATCGACAGTCTCAGCCTCAAGGGAACCAAGCGATGCGATATCTACACACCATGGTGCGGGTCAATGATCTGGACAGCGCGCTGTCATTCTATTGCGGTGGCCTTGGCCTGGAAGAGGTGTCGCGGTTCGACAATCCCGCCGGCCGCTTCACCCTGGTGTTTCTGGCTGCGCCAGAGGATGTCGAGGCAGCCAAGGCCAAGCGCGCGCCGACCGTGGAACTGACCCACAACTGGGACCCGGAAGCCTATACTGGTGGCCGCAACTTCGGCCACCTCGCCTATCAGGTCGATGACATCTACGCGACCTGCCAGCGGCTGATAGACGCCGGCGTAACCATCAACCGCCCACCTCGGGATGGCCACATGGCGTTCGTGCGCTCGCCGGACGGCGTGTCGGTCGAGCTGCTGCAAAAGGACGGCTCGCTGGCCCCCGCCGAGCCGTGGACGTCAATGCAGAACGTCGGCGCCTGGTGACAGGCCCCTGAGCCAGGCCACGGCCGCGGTCACATAGGCCCGGTCGCGGGT
>JAYVYH010000052.1:0-23090 GCA_043784385.1 Caulobacteraceae bacterium
CTAAACGGTCCCGCCCTTCCCAAGAAGGCGATCCCGAGCAGCATTGATTTGAGCGGCCAGGCCTGCGGTTCCGCCGTGGTCCGGGTGGGCGCGTTGCATAAGACGCCGATAGGCCGCCTTGATCTGAGCCTGGTCGGCGGTTTCATCCACGCCTAGAATAGTCCGCGCCTCGTGAGCGCTCATCCACGAAGCCACGTCGCTACGGTTTGCAGGCCCCCTTTGCCTCGCTGCTTGTCCAAGAAAGGCCGAAGCGGCGACCAGTACAAGGCTGGGTATCCAT
The DNA here is from genome assembly GCA_043784385.1 of Caulobacteraceae bacterium. Lineage (GTDB taxonomy): Bacteria > Pseudomonadota > Alphaproteobacteria > Caulobacterales > Caulobacteraceae > Acaudatibacter. The sequence goes on from JAYVYH010000052.1 coordinate 281, forward strand.
CCACCTCTTAGAGCGACGACGACCGCTCCTACTGCAGCGAGCGCGGCAAACAGCGTGCTTAGCAGTCTTCCCGTGCCGGAAAGGCGGGCCGGCCGCCTTCCTACCCATACCAATAGGCCCAGAACGCCAAGCCCAATGACAACAACGGGGAACATGACGGCCTAACTCGCATCCAGAGGGGCGTTCACGAGACCGAGGTCGCTCATCAGCACCCGCAGCTCCTGTCGGGCGGCGACGTGGGCAAGAGACACCTGAACCGGTCTGATCTTCGCGGACAGGTCGTTGACCGTAAGGCCAAATGGAAACAATTCACGATAGATGACGCGATCCCGCAGGCCCGTCACGGCGCGGAATCCGGCACGCCTGGACAGGGCGGTGAGCCGCTCGTCGATTCGCTTGCGATTCCTGGCCTCGAAGGTGGCTAGGCGATTGCGAAGAATGACCCAGTCAATGGAACGTCCGTGCTGGGCGGCACGCGCCTTACGCGCTTCCCAGACGCTAATCGCATAGAGACTGGGTCTGAGCACGGCCAGGGTTACCGGGTCGACGACACCGATCATGTCGAAGTCGACAAAACTGTCGTTCATAGGCGTTACGATAAGATCGGCCGCGCCATGGGCCTGTCTTGAAAGTTCCGTATCGGCGCCCGGGGTATCGACGACGACGTAGTCGGCGTCCTGGCCGAGCGCCTCTTCCAGCGCGCCGGCGCTATCGACCGACAGAACTTCGGGCTCGGGCAATGGCGTTCCCTGCGCGGTTGTCCAAGCGCGCCGGCTCGCGAAAAAATGACCGGTCGATTGCTGGCGGATATCCAGATCGACGACCGCCACGCGGGCGCCCTCATGCAGAAGGGCGGTGATGACATGGACGGCTATGGTCGATTTCCCGGCTCCGCCTTTCTCGTTGCCAATGACGATGATGCGCGGTTGATCCAATGGACCGTCTCTCCAAGATCGCCTCCCCGCAATCGCGGCGAACGAGGCCATTAGGCGGCGTGCATGCGGCGCCCCGGAGCCCCACGCAAGGGCGAGGTGTTGGGACCCTACCAGGCGCCGATCTCGCGCAGCCGCCTGGCCAAATCGGCCGGTATGCTATCCGCCCCACCGGCCTGGGGCAGATCGGAGGGCGCGTCGCCTGGATCGAGATATCGCCATCCTTGGAACGGGCGTCGGGGCGTGGGTGCTGTGAGAACGACAGTTTCTTCCAGCTGGATTTCACATCGGCGCTGAGGTCCTGCGCCGATGGTGTCGATGGCGAGAATCTGTTGTCGGGAAAGGATGAACCCTTTGTAGACGCGATAGAGGGAGCCCGTACCGACCATTTCGAGCGCCCGTTTGGGTGTCTGCCGGGTTCTGAGAATCCATGGACCGCCCAACGTTCGCGTCTCCATGCGCCACGCAGTCAGTTCTTCGACAGTGTCACAACCGACACAAAGCTTTATTAGATGAAGGCTCAAGAATGATCGAGACCGGTACTCTCGATTCGGCCCACGGCGAATCCCTCCGTCACCTGATCGCCGACCGCCACGGGCAGTTCCGTAACCCGCCCCGCTGTCGCCGCGACCAAGCTGTGCTCCATTTTCATGGCTTCGAGAACCACCAGAACTTGGCCGGCGGAGACCATGTCTCCCACCGTGACCGCGACGCCGACAATACGCCCCGGCATGGGAGTCCGCACGATGCCGTCAAGCTGGCCAAAACCGCCCTGGGCTTCGAGCGGCCGGTTCAGGGATACGCGAATCCCTTCACCACCAGCGAACAGGATCCATTCCCCGGCCAAGCGTACCAACGCGCCCTCATTGGAGGTGGGCTCCAGACCGAGATAAACATCGACGGGCCGGCCGTCGACATAGACACGGGCTGTCCGCGCCGGCGCTCCATTGATACGAAATCCGGTCAACCCCTGATCCGCGTCCCATGGCGACGCGGGTCGGGAGGGGGTCTCGGGCGCCTCCCAGCGACTCAGCCGCGCAACGGTTCCCGGCGAAATGACCGGGGCCGGTGCTTCGACGAGATTCTCAAGCCGCGCCTCGATGAAGCTGGTTTCGACCTTGCCCGCGATGAAATCGGGGTGTGCAATGCAACGCGCCAGAAAGGCGGCGTTAGTCTTGACCGGCCAAATCTCCGCGGCGCGCACCGCGCTGGCAAGCCGCGACGCCGCAGCCTCGCGAGTGCCGGCGTGACTGATCAGCTTGGCGATCATCGGATCATAAAAGGGTGTGATTGCACCGCCGCACAAAACTCCAGAGTCGACGCGGACGCCGTCCGGCAACTTGAAGTGATGCAGCGGCCCCACGGACGGGAGAAACCCCTGGCGAGGATCCTCCGCGTAGAGCCGCGCTTCGATCGCGTGGCCGTTCAGTCGAATGGCGCCCTGTTCCAGCGGCAAGGCTTCTCCCGAGGCGATTCTCAGCTGCCACTCCACCAGGTCGATGCCGGTGACGGCCTCCGTTACCGGATGCTCAACTTGCAAGCGGGTGTTCATCTCCATGAACCAGAACCGGTCGGCGCGCAGGCCATCCGAGGCGTCGGCGATGAACTCCACGGTTCCAGCCCCCTCATAGCTGACCGCCCTAACGGCGCTCAGGGCCGCCTCGCAAAGGGCGGCGCGGGTTTCGTCGTCTATCCCTGGGGCGGGCGCTTCCTCGATCACCTTCTGATGACGCCGCTGCAGCGAACAGTCGCGTTCGAAAAGGTGGACCGCTCCGCCGTGTGAATCTGCGAATATCTGCACCTCGATGTGCCGAGGCGATGGAATCAGCCTTTCAAGCAGCACCCTGTCGTCGCCGAAGGCCGACATCGCTTCACGCCGGGCGCCAGCGAGCGCGTCAAGAAAATCCGCTGGCGCATGAACAGCGCGCATGCCCTTTCCGCCACCGCCAGCGATTGGCTTGATCAATACCGGCCAGCCGATCAGCTCGGCCCGCGCGGCCAGCACCGCGGGCGTTTGATCGTCCCCCAGATAGCCCGGCGTGACAGGCACGCCGGCGGCGGCCATCAATCTTTTCGCCGCGTCCTTGAGCCCCATCGCCCTAATTGCCGCTGGCGGCGGACCGACCCAGATCAGGCCGGCTGTCTGCACGGCTTCGGCGAAATCAGCGTTCTCCGAAAGAAAGCCATAGCCGGGATGGATGGCCCGGACATCGCTCCGATGCGCCGCGGCCAGGATGGTCTCACCAACCAGATAGCTTTCTCGGGGGGGCGAGGCGCCTATAAACACAGCCTCGTCGGCTTCCGTAACGTGCGGCGCGTGGCGATCAGCATCCGAGAATACCGCGACGGTGCGTATTCCCAGACGCCGCGAGGTACGGATGATTCGCCGGGCGATTTCACCTCGATTGGCGATCAATACAGAGGTGACGAGCGTCACGTTTAGTCTATCCAGTTCGGTTTGCGATGAGCCAGAAAGGCGCGAACACCCTCCTGGCCTTCTGGGCCGACCCTGATCCTGGCAATTCGGTGCGCGGTCTCAGCCATCAGGCTGTGGTCGATGACGCGGCCGGCCACGTGAGTCACTAGGCGTTTTGATTCGCCGACCGCCCCTGGCGCGCACGCCTTGATTTCATCGATGATCGCCTGCCGCGCGACTTCCAGCGCGTCGGCATCCGCCACGACCTCGTCGACGAGGCCATAGTTCCGAGCGGCGACGGCGTCGAAGGCACGACCAAGAGCAAACAGTCCCCGGGCGCGGCGCGGTCCGATCGCGGCGATCACATAAGGGCTGATGGTTGCGGCCACGAGGCCGAGCTTGACCTCGGAGAACGCGAAGCGCGCGCCAGCGGTGGCGACCGCCATGTCACAGGCCGCCGCCAGCCCCGCGCCGCCGCCGAACGCGGACCCCTCGACCAGCGCCACGGTGAGCATCGGCAGATCATACAGATGCTTCAGCATCGCCGCCATATTCATGGCGTCCTCGCGGTTGTCGGCCTCGGTGTGATTGGCCGCGTCTCGCATCCACTCAAGGTCGGCGCCGGCCGAAAAAGTCCCGCCTGCGCCTTTGATGAAGATCACCCGAACCCCGTCCGCGCCTTCCAAAGTCTCAAAAGCCTCGCGCAGCGCGCTGATCACCTCGGCGTTGAAGGCGTTCTTGCGGTCGGCCCGGTTGATCGTGACCGTCGCCACGCCATCGGCTGTTGCGTCGATCAGCACCAGCCTGGACTGAGAGTCGGTGTCGACGCCTTCAACCAGGGGGTCGGCGATAGGATTGGGCATGGGAAGGTTTCCGGATTCAATCGCTTACATTCGAAACACGCCGAAACGTGTCGGGGGGATCGGCGCGTTCAGGGCGGCGCACAGGCTGAGACCCAGTACGTCCCGGGTCTGAACAGGATCGATTACCCCGTCGTCCCAGAGGCGGGAGGTTGCGTGGTAGGGATTTCCCTCGGCCTCATAGCGATCGCGGATCGGGCTCTTGAAAGCCTCCTCGGCCTCGACGGCCCAGGTCTCTCCGCGCCCCTCCAACCCATCCCGGCGGATCGTCGCCAGGACGCTGGCGGCCTGTTCACCACCCATTACGCTGATACGGCTGTTGGGCCAGGTGAACAGGAACCTCGGGCTATAGGCGCGACCGCACATCCCGTAATTGCCAGCTCCGAACGAACCGCCGATGATGACGGTAAATTTGGGAACTTCGGCGCAGGCGACGGCGGTGACCAGCTTGGCGCCGTGCTTGGCGATGCCACCGGCTTCGTAGGCCCCGCCGACCATGAACCCCGAGATGTTCTGAAGAAAGATCAACGGTATGCCGCGCTGGCAGGCCAGTTCGATGAAATGCGCGCCTTTGACGGCGCTTTCGGAAAACAGCACTCCGTTGTTGGCCAGGATGGCGACGGGATAACCCCAGATGTGCGCGAAACCGGTCACCAGGGTGGCGCCATACAGCGCCTTGAATTCGTCAAAGCGCGACCCGTCGACAAGACGGGCGATTACCTCGTGAACATCATAAGGCGCGCGGACGTCGCCTGGTACGATCCCGTAGAGATCCTCGACTGGATAGGCCGGAGGCTCCACGGAGCGCATAGCGAGGGCTGTGGGCTTGTTAGTGTTCAAATTGGCGGCAATGGACCGAACGATCTCAAGCGCGTGCTCGTCGTCGACCGCCACGTGATCGACCACCCCGCTGCGGCGGCCGTGGGTGTCGGCGCCGCCGAGATCCTCGGCGCTGATGATCTCGCCTGTCGCGGCCTTCACCAGCGGTGGACCGCCAAGGAAGATCGTCCCCTGCCCGCGCACAATCACGGTCTCGTCACTCATTGCCGGGACATAGGCGCCGCCGGCGGTGCATGAGCCCATGACGCAGGCGATCTGGGCGATGCCCTGGGCGCTCATCCTGGCCTGATTGTAGAATATCCGCCCGAAATGCTCCCGGTCGGGAAACACCTCGGCCTGGTGGGGCAGGTTCGCGCCGCCGCTGTCGACGAGGTAGACGCAGGGCAGCCGGTTCTGCAGCGCGATCTCCTGCGCCCGCAGATGTTTCTTCACCGTCATCGGGAAATAGGCCCCGCCCTTGACCGTCGCGTCATTGGCGATGATTAGCGTCTCGCAACCCGCCACCCGACCAACGCCCGTGATCAGGCCAGCGCCGGGCGCCTCGCCGTCATATTGGTCGGAAGCCGCCAGTTGGCCGATTTCAAGGAATGGCGAGCCGGGGTCCAACAACCGCTCGACGCGGTGTCGGGGTAAAAGTTTTCCCCGGCTGACGTGCCGGTCGCGAGCGATCGATGGTCCGCCCAGCGCCGCCAAGGCCACGCGGGCGCGTAGGTCCGCGGCCAAGGCGATATTGGTCTCCCGGTTATGGAGAAACCCATCGCTGTTCGGGTCGATTGCGGTGGCGATCCTGGGCATGCTGGTCGCTTATAACCCCCTCCGCCGCGAAAGATCGACCTATTCGGGACTTGAAACAGTGACGTTGAGGTCGGTCACCAGGCCGTTGGCGATCGAATACACCCAGCCATGCACCTTCAGTTCCTGACCGCGAGCCCAGGCGTCGGTGACGAAAACGTCGGAGGAAACATTGTGCACCTGGCGCATGACGTTGAGCTCGGTGAGCCGGTCGAGGCGCCGTTCCAGACCGTCGATGGCGTCGAGCTCCGCGCGGTGATCGTGATTGATCTCGCGAATCGGGTGCAGCCAGTGATCGACCAAGCCCCGCCGCTGCCCATCCACCGCCGCCGCGACGCCACCACAGCCGTAGTGGCCGACGACCAGGATGTGCTTGACCTTGAGGACATCAACCGCGAACTGCAGCACCGATAGGTAGTTAGCATCCTGCGGCGGAGCCAGATTGGCGACATTGCGGTGAACGAACAACTCCCCGGGATCTAGCCCGACGATGTCGTTGGCCGGGACTCGGCTGTCTGAGCAGCCTATCCACAGATAATCTGGCGCCTGCTGGCCCTCCAGCCGCTTGAAGAAGCCAGGATCGGCCGCGATTTTGCGCCGCGCCCAGAGGCGGTTGTTGGCTATCAGGTCATCGAGCATGCGGGCGGGTTATGGGCAAACCGCGCCATCGGCAAGCCGTCAAATCGGGTTCAGCGTCCGAAAGTCCTAAACTAGGATGATGATAGGCAATTCCGCCTTACATCTGAATCCTGGTCTAGAATCAAAAATGTAGCGCCTGATTCAAACCCTGGATCTGTTCCGTCCAGTGTCATCAGGCTCTAAGCGAACGATTCGGTGATCGCCGAGTAGACCAGCGTGCGCAGATCGCGGCGAAGGGTTAGACGCGCGTCGGTGCCCATGACCTGGGTCATGAATACCACGGTCAGTTCCTCCTTTGGATCAATCCAGAACGCGGTGGAGGCGGCGCCACCCCAAAAATACTCACCGACGGTTCCAGGAAGCCGGGTACGGGCCACGTCGATATTGACCCCGCAGCCGATCGAGAAGCCAATGCCGCTGTAGCCCGATTCGCTGAAGGCGCCGGCCGGCGCCATCTCGGCCAGTTCGCGGTTGCCGTCGAGGTGGTTGAGACTGAACAGGGCCACGGTCTTGGGGCTGAGGATACGAACCCCGTCGAGGGCGCCGCCATGAAGCATCATCCGGCAGAACCGCATGTAGTCATGGGTCGTGGATACTAGCCCTCCGCCGCCCGATTCCAGCAACGGCGGCGCGGCGTATGTGCTCTTGCCCGCGTCGTCCTGGAGCTTCAGTCGGCCGTCCTCGCCCGGATAGTAACAGGAGCAGAACCGATCCAGCTTTTCCGGCGGGCAGTGGAAGGCGGTATCGGTCATACCCAGCGGCTCGAACAGCCGGGTGCGCAGGAATTCGCCGAAACTCATCCCGGACAGCTTCTCGACCAGATAGCCCATTACATCAATCGACACCGAATAGTTCCATGCCGTGCCGGGCGAGAACTCCAGGGGCATGACGGCCAGCTGTTGCATCATAGTCTCCAGACCCCCGGGGGTCTGGAAGTCGTTGACCTTGGCCTTGCGATAGGCGGCGTCGACGCTGCTCCGCATCAGGAATCCGTAAGTCAGGCCGGACGTATGGGTGACCAGATCCACCACCTTCATCGGCCGCTGCGGAGGTGTGGTCATGAACACCGGCGGTTGACCAGGTAGCAGGGTAGCGACGCCGCTGGCGTAAACCCCAAGGTTCTTCCACGACGGAATGTGTGTCTGGACCGCGTCGTCGAGCCCGATCAGACCCTCTTCGACTAGCATCATCAACGCCACCGAGGTGATCGGCTTGGTCATCGAATAGATGCGGAAAATAGCGTCCTCACGCATCGGCTTATCGCGCTCGAGGTCCATTTGGCCCGCCATGCCGGTGTGGACCAACTCGCCCTTGCGATACACCTGGGTCATGAGGCCCGGCAGGTAGCCGCCGTCCACGTAACGCCGGCTCATGACGCGGTCCAAGGTCGCAAGACGCGACGACGACAGACCCACCGACTCCGGTTTCACCACTAGATTTCCTCCCAGGATTTTGAAACCACTCTACCGTCCGGTTTCCAGCTTTGCACCCCCCGCTTTCGAAGCGCGGACGTCTCACCCACAACTCTAGCCGAAAGCAAGACAAGAAGCGGGTGACCACGCCCGCGCTTCGGAGGGAAGATTTTGGCTAGATGGGCGATTTGGGTCTATGGATGCATCGGTGCGGCGATCTTTTCGACATAGCAGTTCCAATACACAGCTCAGCTTGCCGATCGGGCGGGAGCCTTCGTTCGATCGCGAGTTGTTCGTCGTATCGGGCTGCAACCGGGAAGCGGTTACCGTGGTCGACTCATGGCCGAATTGGACGGGAGGCGTGGTGGCCCTGGTTGGTCCGGAGGGTTCGGGCAAAACCCATCTGGCCCGGGCCTGGACCGCGGGGAGCGGAGCTCAGATAGTCGGTGACGCGCCGATCGACATAGCCGATCTTCCGGTCGGTCCAGTGCTGTTGGAAGGGGCGGATCGGCGCCCGGCCGACACCGCCCTGTTTCATCTGATCAACCGGGCCGAGGCGGGCGCCAGCCTGCTGCTGACATCGCGAACGTCCCCCCGTTTATGGAGCGCCACGCTTCCGGATCTGCGCTCGCGGTTGAACGCGATTCGCGCGGTGGACATGAGCGCGCCGGACGATGTGGTGCTGGAGGGCGTTCTGCTGAAGTTTTTCCGCGACCGGCACATCCGCCCCGACGCAGACCTGATCGCCTATCTGATTCATAGGATGGAACGGTCCGTGCCAGCTGCCCGGGTTCTGGTGGAGCGCCTGGACGAGCTGGCGGGGGCGTCACGTCGGGAGATCAACCGCTCGCTCGCCCGTGAGATTCTCGATAGTGGCGATAAGACGGTGGAACTGTTTGAGTGAGGCTTGCGGCGTCCGATCCGGTGCGCCACAACAAAGCTAAGCCGGTCGAGGATGAACCGATCTCCATGACGCCCGACATGCTTCCAACCCTGGAAACCTTACCGGCCGGGGTGGAGGTCGGGGGCGAGCCCTCCGAAGCTGGGCCCGGCCGCCATCCGCTGGCCGATTCTCCCAAACGGTTCATAAATCGCGAACTTTCCTGGTTGGCCTTCAACGCCCTGGTTCTGGAGGAAGCGACCAATCCGCGTCACCCCCTGCTGGAGCGGCTACGCTTTTTGTCGATCTCGGCCAACAATCTCGATGAGTTCTACATGGTCCGGGTGGCAGGCCTGAAAGGCCAGGTGCGCGAGGGCGTGCGGGTATTGAGTCAGGATGGGCTGTCACCCAGCGCGCAGTTGACTGAGCTCGACATCAAGGCGAGCCGGCTGATGGCCACCCAGCAACGGATTTGGGTCGAGGTGCGGGCGGAGATGGCCGCGGCCGGCCTGTTACTGCTGGACGCCAAGGATGTCGGCAGAACCGACAGGAAAGCCGCCGAAGCGATTTTTCTGTCCAACATATTCCCGGTTCTTACCCCCCTGGCCATCGATCCGGCCCACCCGTTTCCGTTCATCCCCAACTTGGGCTTTTCTCTAGCCCTGAAACTGCACCGACTGTCGGACAATACCGAGTTCTACGCCCTGGTGCCGGTGCCCACCCAGGTCGCGCGATTCTGGGAACTGCCGATTGCGAAGGGCGGGCGCCGCAAAGCCATGCGACGTTTCGTGGCGCTGGAAAGCTTCCTGATCCTGTTCCTGGATAAACTGTTCCCCGGTTGCACCGTCCTCAGCCGGGGGTTGTTCCGCCTGATCCGCGATTCTGACGTGGAGATCGAGGAAGAGGCAGAGGATCTGGTCCGCGAGTTCGAGGCCCGCCTGAAGCGGCGGAGGCTGGGCTCGGTTGTACGCGTCAAGCTTGAGGCGTCGATGCCGGACGATCTGCGCGGGTTCATCCTGGACGGGCTGGACGCCGATCCCCAGGATGTGGTGACGGTGGATGGCAAGCTGGGCCTAGCCGAAATGAACCAGCTGATTCCGGCGGATCGCCCCGAGTTGAAATTCAAGACCTTTACAGCGCGGTTTCCCGAGCGAATCCGGGATCATGGCGGCGATTGTTTCGCGGCGATTAGGGAAAAAGATATCCTGGTCCACCACCCGTTCGAAAGCTTCGACGCGGTGGTCCAGTTTCTGCTGCAGGCCGCCCGCGACCCCAACGTCCTGGCCATCAAACAGACCCTTTATCGGACGTCCAAAGACAGCCCGATCGTCGCCGCCCTGATCGAGGCGGCAGAAAGCGGCAAGAACGTCACCGCCCTGGTGGAGATCAAGGCGCGGTTCGACGAGGAAGCCAACCTGAAGTGGGCCCGGGACATGGAGCGGGCCGGTGTCTATGTTGTGTTTGGCTTCATGGAGTACAAGACCCACGCCAAGCTTTCGCTGGTGGTTCGCCGCGAGGGCGACGCCCTTAGGACCTATTGCCACTACGGGACCGGGAACTATCATCCTGTCACCGCCAAGATTTATACCGACCTGTCGCTGTTCACGGTGGACCCGGCGCTTGGGCGCGATTCAGGACGCCTGTTTAACTATATCACTGGTTATGCAGTCCCCGAAGGTCTTGAAAAGCTGTCCTACTCGCCGATCACAATGAAGCACGATCTGCTGCGGATGATCGGGGCCGAGGCGGCCAACGCCCGGGCCGGCAAGCCCGCGGCCATCTGGGCCAAGATGAACGCTCTAGTGCACCCGGAGATCATCGACGCGCTTTATGACGCCAGCCAGGCGGGGGTCTCGATCGATCTGATCGTTCGCGGCATCTGCTGCCTGCGTCCGGGCATCAAGGGGCTGTCAGACAATATCCGCGTCAAGAGCATCATCGGCCGTTTCCTCGAGCATTCGCGAATTATCGCCTTCGCCAACGGCAAGCCGATGCCGTCCAAGGAAGCCAAGCTTTTCATATCCTCGGCCGACTGGATGCAGCGCAATCTGGACCGGCGGGTCGAAGCCATGGTTCCGGTGGAAAATCCGACGGTTCACCAACAGATTTTGCAACAGATTATGGTGGCCAATCTGAACGATGAGGCCCAGAGTTGGCTGCTGGATAGCGACGGCGTCTACCACCGCAGCCTTGGGTGGAACGCCGAGGGAGCGTTTTCCGCCCACGAATATTTCATGAACAACCCTTCCCTCTCGGGGCGGGGACACAAGGTCAAAGACCTGCCGCGAGCGTTCGAGCATGTCGGCCCCCGAAAATAGACCCAGCCATAGCGACGCGGCCGTCATCGACGTCGGCAGCAACTCCGTACGCCTCGTTCTCTATAGGCTGGACGGCAGGGCGATCTGGAGCGTGTTCAACGAGAAGGTGCTGGCCGGACTTGGGCGGGATTTGGCGCGGACCGGACGGCTGTCACCCGAGGGCGCCGAGGCCACGATCATGGCTCTCAAACGCTTTAAGGCGCTGGTCGACGCCAGCCGGCCGGGCCTGGTATTTGCCGCCGGCACCGCGGCCGTTCGGCAGGCGGTCGATGGCGGCGCGTTCAGGGAGCGGGTCGAGCGGGAAACGGGTTTTCAACTCCAGGTTCTGACGGGTGAACAGGAGGCGCGATATGCAGCACAGGGGGTGATCGCAGGGACCCCGAACGCCGCTGGCCTAGTGGGCGATCTGGGCGGCGCCAGCCTCGAACTGGTCCGCCTGGGACCCGACGGTCCTGGTCAGGGCGTGACCCTGCCGCTCGGTCCGTTTTCCCTGGACGCCGCTGTCCGGTTCGACGCCGGCGCGACGCGCGCCGCCGCGATCAAACACATTGGGGGAGTCGAAAGGGAATTCCGATCGGACACCCTTCACGCCGTGGGCGGAGCCTGGCGGAATCTGGCTCTACTGCACATGAGAATATCGAACTATCCTCTTTCAATTGTTCACCAATATGAAATTGGAAGGCAGGACATACTGGATGCCTCGCGATTCATCGGCCAGCAGTCCAGAGGATCACTGGAACGCATGGTTGGCTTCTCCAAACGCCGGCTGGAGACCCTGCCCCATGCCGCGGTGGTGCTTGAGACACTGGTGGAGCGGTTGGGTATCCAACGTGTGGTGATGTCGGCCCACGGCCTGCGGGAAGGCCTAGTCTGGCAGGCCATGACACCCGAAATCAGGATGCGAGACCCGTTGGTAGCCGGGTGCGCGGCGATCGCCGGTCGGCAGCCGGTCGCGGAGGCCTTGGGCCAAGCCCTGGAGGCCTGGGCGGGTTCCGCGTTCAACAAGCTGGATCCGCTATTTGGCGCGCGTGACCCCGTGCTGTTGGCGGCGGCGGCGCGCTTGGCCGAACTGGGGGCGCAGCTCCATCCAGATCACCGCGCGGAGTTGGTGTTCAACCAAGTGCTCCGATCGCCGATCGCCGGTCTGGACCATCCCGAACGCGCATTTTTAGCCTGCGCGGCTTTCTCGCGTCACACGTCATCCGGCCAACCGCCAAACCCCGTTTTGATTGCGAGGTTGCTCAGTCCTGAACGTCAACAGCGCGCCCGAGCCCTCGGAGCGGCGCTTCGGCTGGGTTGTGATATTTCAGGTCGCAGCCCCGAACTACTCGGCCGCACTTGGCTGGACTTCAAGCGCGGCGTGGTCACCCTGCACGCCGAGAATGAATGGGCGCATGTATTGCTGGGCGACCCGGCCACCAAGCGCGGCCAGGCTCTGGCGACGCTTCTCGGTCGAACGTTCAAGGCCCGGGCCACTGGACAGAAAACCAAGGCTTTCGCGGCGGTGGTTTAGGCCCTGCGACGGAGATGACTCAGGTGGCCTTCGCCGCCCGCCTGACCTCCACAACCCGCACCCGCGTTCCGTCCAGCACCAGGGCGAGTTCACCACGCTTCAGCCGCAAGGCGTCCTCACCGAAGGCCTCGCGCCGCCAACCGTGCAGGGCCGGAGAATCTGCGTTGTCATCATTGGCTATTTTTTCCAGGTCGGCGACGGTGGCGATCAGCTTCGACGCCACATCGGCATCCTCGGCCCGGGCCTTGAGCAGCACCTTCAGCAACTCCACGACGGCGCCGGCCGCCGGTGACGGCGGGGGACCAGTCCGGTTGAGAACCGGCGCATAGGTGTCGGCGTTGTTCACCGCCTCCCTGATGGCCTCAAGCAATTCAGGCCCGAATTTCGACCCTGAAAAACCCTTGGGGACCGAGCGCAGGCGGTTGAAGCCGTCAGCGTCGAGAGGAACCTGCGTCGCCAGTTCATCGATCGCTTCGTCCTTCAAGATTCGTCCCCTGGGCTGGTCGCGCGCCTGGGCGGTGCGCTCCCGCCAGGCCGCCACGCCGCGGAACACAGCTAGATATTTGGGCGCGTGTTTGCGGGGGCGCAGGCGTTTCCAGGCGATTTCGGGATCCATGTCATAGAGCGCTGGATCGGTCATGGCCCGCATTTCCTCGGTGACCCAAGCCAGCCGGCCGCTCTCCTCCAGGCGTCCACGCAGCATCGGAAACAGCCGCGCCAAGTGGGTTACATCGGCGAGGGCGTAGGTCAGCTGAGCCTCGCTAAGCGGCCGGCGGGCCCAATCGGTGAAACGGCTGGATTTGTCCAGATCGATCTTCAGCATCTGGCGGACCAAGGCGTCATAGGCGATCTGCTCGCCAAAGCCCGCCGCCATGCCGGCGATCTGGGTGTCGAACAGCGGCCGGGGGATGGCGCCCAGATTGCTGAAGATTTCCACGTCCTGCCGCGCGGCGTGAAAGACCTTTTCGATTCGCTCGTCGGCCATCACCGCCAGGAACGGCGAAAGGTCGATATCGGGCGATAGCGGGTCGATCACCGCCTCCGCCTCGGGGGTTGCCGCCTGAATCAGGCAGAGCTTCGGCCAATAGGTGGTCTCGCGCATAAACTCGGTGTCGACGGCGACAAAGGGAGAGCCTTGTATCCGTTCGCAAAAGGCAGTGAGCTCGGCGGTGGTGGTAATCGTCGTCATCGGATAGCTATAGCCCCGCGGGCGGGCGAGTCTGCAAGGCAATCCGCCCGTCCACGTCTCAAATCAGGCCCTTTTTCGCGAGTTTTCCAAGCCGCCATGACCGAACGACCCAACGGCCTGACCTATGCCGAGGCCGGCGTCGATATCGACGCCGGCGCTGCTCTGGTTGAACGAATCAAGCCACTGGCGCGCGCCACCCGTCGGCCCGGCGCCGACGGGGCGCTCGGCGGCTTTGGCGCGCTGTTCGACTTGAAGGCGGCCGGATACGACGATCCGCTGATCGTCTCGACCACGGACGGTGTCGGCACCAAGCTGAAAATCGCCATCGAAACCGGCCTGCACGACACGGTTGGGATCGATCTGGTGGCCATGTGCGTCAACGATCTGCTGGCCCAGGGCGCCGAACCGCTGGTGTTTCTCGACTATTTCGCCACAGGCAAGCTCGATGTGGAGGCGGCGACGCGGGTGGTGGCCGGCATCGCCGAGGGCTGCCGCCTAGCCGGCGCGGTTCTGGCTGGGGGTGAAACGGCCGAGATGCCAGGGATGTACTCGGGTGGCGACTACGACCTGGCCGGATTCTGCCTTGGGGCGGTGGCCCGAGACGGCGTGCTGCCCCAACTGGGGACCCAGCGACCCGGCGATCTGATGATCGGTCTGGCTTCGTCTGGACCGCACTCGAACGGTTATTCGCTGATTCGGCGGATCGTCGAGCGCTCGGGCCTGGACTGGAAAGCGCCCTGCCCGTTCCAGGCCGGCGCGACACTGGCGGAGGCGCTGATGACGCCGACGCGGATTTATGTGAAATCAGTGCTGCCCCTGGCGAAGGCCGGCAAGATCAAGGGGGGCGCCCACATCACCGGCGGCGGCCTGATCGAAAACCCGCCGCGGGCCATCGCCAAGGGCCTGGCGCCACGATTCGACTGGTCGGCTTGGACGGCGACGCCGGTGTTCGATTGGCTGCAAAAGATTGGCGGCGTCTCGGACGGGGGGCTGCGTCGAACGTTCAACTGTGGGATCGGATTCATCCTGATCGTCGCGCCCGAAGCCGCGCCGGAGGTTCTCGCGGCGCTGATCGAGGCCGGGGAAGAGGCGTTCGTTTGCGGAGAACTCACCCCGGCCTGATCCAGACCAGCTTTAGCCGACGATGTCGGCTTCGTCGAAGAATTGGGCGATTTCGATCTTGGCGTTGTCGACGCTGTCTGAGCCATGGACCGAGTTTTCGCCGACCGACATGGCGAACAGCTTGCGGATGGTGCCGTCGGCGGCCTGGGCCGGGTTGGTGGCGCCCATCACTTCACGATAGCGGGTCACGGCGTTGTCGCCTTCCAGCACCTGCACCACCACCGGCTCGGAGATCATGAACTCCACCAGTTCACCGTAGAACGGCCGCTCGCGGTGGACGTCGTAGAAGTCTTCGGCTTCTTCCTGGGTCATCCGGATCCGGCGCTGGGCGACAATCCGCAGGCCCGCTTCCTCGATCACGGCGTTGATCTTGCCGGTCAGGTTGCGCTTGGTGGCGTCGGGTTTGAGAATCGAGAAAGTGCGTTCGATCATGCTGAGGATACTCTGGAAAGGTTTGATAGGTTGGGACGGTTGGAAAGGTTGGGGTGGCGGCTTATAGCCACGCTCGACGCTTCCGCCAAGGCGGCGCCCGGCGCTCCCGCAAAAGTCCTCCAGACCACCCCACGGTTCATTTCCCGCCATGCTGCGTATTCACGATCTGGTTTTCGACGCCTGGGGTCGCCGGTTCTTCGACCAGGCGACCGTCACGCTGCCGGTGGGGGCCAAGGTCGGGCTGGTGGGGCGCAACGGCGCCGGCAAGTCGACCCTGTTCAAGCTGATCCTGGGCCAGTTGTCGGCAGGGGGGGGCGACATCGACTATCCCAAGGCCGCACGCATCGCCTCGGTGGACCAGGAACACGAGGCGACCCCCATTCCACTGCTGGAGACGGTGCTGGCCGCCGACCTGGAGCGGGCCGCGCTGCTGAGCGAGCTGGAGACCGCCGAACCTGAGCGCATGGGCGACATTTACGCCCGGCTGAGCGAGATCGACGCCGACCGCGCGCCGTCCCGCGCCGCGGAAATCCTGAGTGGGCTCGGGTTTTCCAACGACGACCTCTATCGGCCGATGGCCGAGTTCTCGGGCGGCTGGCGGATGCGGGTGGCCATGGCCGCGGCGCTGTTCGCCGAGCCCGACCTGTTGCTGCTGGACGAGCCGACCAACTATCTGGACATGGAGGGCGCGCTCTGGCTAGAGGCGCGCCTGAAGAAATACCCCCACAGCGCCCTGATCATCAGCCACGACCGGGAGTTGCTCGATCACTCGGTTGACGCCATCCTGCACCTGACCGAGGGCAAACTCGACTATTACACCGGCGGCTTTTCCAGTTTCGAACAGCAACGGGCCGAGAAGATCCGCCTGCAGTCGGCGATGCGCGGCAAAATCGAGGCCAAGCGCGCCCATATGCAGGCCTTCGTCGATCGCTTCCGCGCCTCGGCCACCAAGGCCCGCCAGGCACAGTCGCGGATGAAGATGATCGCCAAGCTGCAGAGCGTCGCGCCTTCGGTCGAGGAGCATGTGGCCCCCTTCCTGATCCCCTCCCCCGAACGGCCGCTGGCGCCGCCGCTGGTGAGGCTTGAGGGAACCGCCGTCGGCTATGGCGGCCCGCCGGTGCTGCAGCGGCTCAACCTCCGGCTCGACATCGACGACCGGATCGGTCTGCTGGGCGTTAACGGCTCGGGCAAAAGCACCTTCGCCAAGATGATCGCCGGAGCCCTGCCGACCACCGGCGGCCAGGTTCATCGCGACCGGCGGATGAAGGTGGCCTGGTTTCACCAGCACCAAATCGAGGCGATGGACCCCGAGGATACGCCACTCTCCATCATCCGCCGGGCCATGCCCGAGGCCAGCGAGGCGCAGCGGCGCTCACGCCTCGCCCAGTTCGGCATGACCGTGCAGAAGGTCGAGACCACCGTCGCTAACCTGTCGGGCGGCGAGCGGGCGAGGCTGCTGCTCAACATGGTGGCCATGGAGCGGCCGCACCTGCTGATCCTGGACGAACCCACCAACCACCTCGACATCGATAGCCGCCGCGCCCTGACCGAGGCTCTGAACGACTATTCGGGAGCCGTGATCCTGATCACCCACGACCGGTCGCTCATGGAGATGGTGGCCGATCGCCTGTGGCTGGTCACCGATGGCTCGGTGAAGGCCTTCGACGGTGACATGGACGACTACGCAAAGTTCGTGCTCGACCGGGCCAGGGCCGCCAACCGCAACCCCGGCCGAGCCCCGCCGGTTCCCTCCCCCGCCCTGGCGCCACCCCCGCCGCCACCCGGCGCCGTCGCGCCGCTAAAGCGCAAGCTAGAGGCCGCCGAGGAGACCCTGGCGCGCGAGACCAAACTGTTCGCCGAGATCGACGCCAGTCTGGCCGAGCCTGCCGTCTACGGTGACCCGGTCAAGCTGATCGAAGTGAAGAAGCGCCACGCGCGGATGCTTGAACGGCTGGCGGAGGCTGAAGCGAAATGGATGGCGGCCGCAGAGGTCTATGAGGCGGCGCGGGCTGGTTAACCCTGCTTCTCCCAGCCTCGGGTTTCGCTCTGTTTCCAGTAGGTGACGCCGTGGCCAGCCTTCTTATAGCGGGTCCAGAGACCTCGGGCGGTCTTCAGGGCTTCGTCTTCGCGGCCATCAAAGATCACGATGCACCGCTCGTATTCGGCCAATTCACCAGGGTCGCCATCCAGGACGAAGAGCGCCTGGGCGCCGTTGGGGTTTTCCGCGCCCGGTCCCAGGAGGATCGGCTGGCGGGCGGCGTGAGCTTCGCCAATCACGCCGTGGGCCAGAAAACTGTCGTCTCGCCAAGTCCACAGCCAAGCGTCCAGCGCTTCGACGCGCCCAGGTTGCTCAGACCGCACTCGCGCCCGCCACCCCCGCGCCAGGGTTTTCTCGAGCAACTCCGGCGTCACCTGCTCCAGCGTCGATCGTTCCAGGTGGTAGAACCACACTTCACAAGGTGCGGAGGATGTCATTCATACCCCGGAGCGCGGGCCACCGCCGCTATTCCTCGTAGTTGTCGGCGACGAGGCGGTCGAGGAGGCGGACACCGAAGCCGGTGGCGCCGCTGGGGATGGTTGGGACAGTGGAGCCGGGCTTCCAGGCAGTGGAGGCGATATCGAGGTGCGCCCAGGGCAGGCCATTGACGAAGCGCTGGATGAACAGCGCCGCGGTGATTGAGCCGCCGGGCCGGCCGCCGACGTTCTTCATATCGGCGACGGCGCTGTCGATGCCTTTTTCGTACTGCGCTGGCAACGGCATGCGCCAGAGGGTGTCACCGGAAGCTTTTGACGCGGCCATCAGCTTGTCGGCCAGCTCATCGTTGTTGCTGAACAGCCCCGCCAGATCCTTGCCAAGCGCGACAACGATCGCGCCGGTCAGGGTAGCGAGGTCGATGATGAATTTCGGCTTGAAGCGATCCTGGCAGTACCAAATGGCGTCGGCGAGCACGAGCCGGCCCTCGGCGTCGGTGTTGATCACCTCGATGGTCTGGCCGGACATCGATGTCACCACGTCCCCCGGCCGCTGGGCGTTGGCGTCGGGCATGTTTTCCACCAGGCCCAGAATGCCGATGGCGTTGACCTTGGCCTTGCGGGAGGCGAGCGCGTACATCAGGCCGCTGACGGCGGCCGCGCCGCCCATGTCGGTGATCATTTCCTCCATCCCGTCGGCGGGTTTGAGGCTGATGCCGCCGGTGTCGAAACACACGCCCTTGCCGACGAAGGCGACCGGCTGGGCGTCGGGGTCCTTGGCGCCCTTCCACTGGATCACGGCCAGTTGGCTGTCGCGTACGCTGCCCTGGCCGACGCCCAACAGAGCGCCCATGCCAAGCTTCTTCATTTCCTTTTCGCCAAGGATTTCAACTTCTAGGCCCAAGCTGCTTAGAGCCTTCACGCGGCGTGCGAACTCCTCGGGATAGAGGATGTTGGCGGGTTCCGAGACCAGGTCGCGGGCGAAAGTCACCGCGTCGGCGAGGCCGGAAAGACGCTTGAACGCCTTGGTCGCCGCCTTGGGATCGTCAACCTCGATGCGGACCTTTTTGATCGAAGGCTTCTTCTCTGCTTTCTCGGTGGTGCGGTAGCGATCGAAGCGGTAGGCGGCGAGACGGATGCCGAAGCCCGCCGAAGCGGCGATTTCGGATGACATCTCCGGCAGTTTCAACACCAGCGTCTCGGAGCCGCAGGTCTTCACGGCCTGATAGGCCTGGGCCGCGGCGGTTTCGAGGATTTCGGCGGTGACGGACCCGGCGGCTCCCACGCCAACCAAGGTAACCCGCGCCGCGTCGATATTATGGGGCGCGACGATATCCAGGGTCTGGCCCTTGGCGCCGGTGAACCGGCCGCCGTCGATCGCCCGCCTGAGCGCGCCGGCCGCCAGGGCGTCTAGGGTCGCGGCGGCGCCATCCAGGGGCGCTGACTCGAAGGCCAGCACCGCGACTGCGGCCCTGGGGCCGGCGTCGTGGCCGTGGCCGTGGAATTCAATCTTCATCGCGCGCTCCAGTGTCTCAATAGGCCTAATCGCTTTCCGCCTTAAGCGAATTGCGCCAGCACGTCATCCGCCGCGACACTGTCGCCAGTCTTTGCCCCCAGCAACTTGATCTGGCCGTCACGTTCGGCGCGGATGATGTTCTGCATCTTCATCGCCTCGATCACGCAGATCACCTGGCCTTCCTTGACCTCTTCGCCTTCGATGACATCCATCGAGACAACGAGACCCGGCATCGGCGAGACCACCGTGCGCGAGGTGTCCGGCGGCTCCTTAACCGGCAGGCGTTGGTGCAGATCGGCGCCGGATGGCGTCAGCACCAGCACCCGTCGGCGCGCAGCGCGGAAGCGGATCATGAAGCCTTCCGGCGCCCCGGCGACGGTGGCGGTGAACGCCCGTCCATCGACAATGGCGGAAAACAGCGCCGATCCCGGTCGCCAGTTCCGGTTGCTCAAAGTGATCGAACGGCCCTCGGCGGGCAAGTCGATCGTCAGACTCCCCTCGCCTTCCGACACCATAACATCGCGTCTAACGCCGCCGGCGAGGACGACCCAATCCTTGCGGTGGTTGGTGGCCGTCAGGGCCCCGCCGATCGACCGGGCGCGTTCCGACAGGGTCAGGTGCATGGACACCGCCGCGGCCAGGATAATGTCGCTCTGCCAGGGCTGAGGCTCCAGGCCCGTGAAGCCGTCGGGAAACTCGTCCTTGATATAGTTGGTGGAGAGCTCGCCGGAGGCGAAGCGCGGCTGGTCCATCACCGCCGACAGGAACGCGGTGTTGTGTCCTGGACCCTCGATGTGCAGATCCTCAAGCGCCCTGGCCATGCCGGCGATGGCGGCCGGACGATCCGGCGCCCAGGCGCACAGCTTGGCGATCATCGGGTCATAGAAGGTGGAGATCTCGTCGCCTTCGCGAACACCGGTGTCGTTGCGGACAGTATAGGCGCCCTGGTCGCCCTGGGCCGGCTGGCTATAACGCGACAGGCGCCCGATCGAGGGCAGGAATTTGCGGTAGGGGTCCTCGGCGTAGATCCGGCTCTCGATCGCCCAGCCTTTGATGGCCAGATCGTCCTGGCCAAAGGTCAACGCTTCGCCCGCCGCCACGCGGAGCATCTGTTCGACCAGATCGACACCGGTGATCAACTCCGTGACCGGGTGCTCAACCTGAAGACGTGTATTCATCTCCAGAAAATAAAACGATTTATCCTGTCCGGCGACGAACTCCACCGTGCCCGCCGAGTCATAGTTGACCGCCTGGGCCAGAGCCACCGCCTGGGCGCCCATGGCGGCCCGGGTGTTGGCGTCGAGCAGCGGGGACGGCGCTTCCTCGATCACCTTCTGGTTGCGGCGCTGGATCGAGCACTCGCGTTCGAACAGGTGGACGACGTGGCCGTGCTTGTCGCCCAGCACCTGGATCTCGATGTGGCGCGGGTTGACGATGAACTTCTCGATGAAGATGCGGTCGTCGCCGAAGGCGCCCTTGGCTTCGGCGCGGACGGCCGGGAACCCTTCCTCGACGTCGCGGCGGTTCCAGGCCACGCGGATGCCCTTGCCGCCGCCGCCGGCCGAGGCCTTGATCATCACCGGATAGACGATCTCCTCGGCGATCCGCACCGCGTGGGGGACGTCATCGATCTCGCCGATGTGGCCGGGGACGATGGAGATATTGGCCTTGGCGGCGAACAGCTTCGACTGGATCTTGTCGCCCATGGCGTCGATGGCGCCCGGGTTGGGACCGATGAAGACGATCCCTGCATCCGCGCATTGACGAGCAAATTCAGCCTTCTCTGACAGAAAGCCGAAGCCGGGGTGGACCGCCTGGGCGCCCGTCTGATGACAGGCGGCGATGATCTTCTCCGCCACCAGATAGGACTGGTTGGCAGGCGAGGGACCGATGAACACCATCTCGTCGGCCATGGAAACGGCCAGGGAGTCGGCGTCGGCCTCCGAATAGACCACCACCGTGGCGATGCCCATCCGGCGGCAGGTCTTGATGATGCGGACCGCGATTTCACCGCGGTTGGCGATCAGGATTTTTGAGAACATCCGGTTGGGGTCGCCCTTTTTAGCGTTATATTGGGGTTAGACGCGCCAGGCGCCGATGACAACCTTGACCGAGCGTCAGCCAATCGGAGGAACCCGTGACCGAAACCACCCACGCCCCCAGCCTCTCTCCTGCTGGCTTCGATCTGACCGCCCCCACCAAGGCCCAAGCGGCGCACCTGGCGGCGACCCTGACCAGGGAGGAAAAAGACGTCCTGCTGCATCACGGCACCGAGGCGGCGTTCTGTGGCGGGCTGCTGGATAACAAGGAAGATGGCGTCTATTGCTGTCGCTTGTGCGGCCTGCCGCTGTTCCAGGCCAAGACCAAGTTCGAGAGCGGCACCGGCTGGCCCAGCTTCTTCGCCCCGTTCGACGAGAGCCACGTGCGCGCCATCCGCGACACCAGCTACGGCATGGTGCGCATCGAAACCCGCTGCGCCCGCTGCGATAGTCATCAGGGACATGTGTTCCCGGACGGCCCCAAGCCGACCCGGCTACGGTACTGCATCAATTCGGTAGCGCTGCAGTTCGTGGCCAACGGCCAGAGCATGCCCGATCCGCTGGGCCGGGGCGACAAGATTTTCTGACACGTTCCGGACGATCCGCGGTCGCGACCGTGTGGACCTTGGTTGGCCTCTTCTGGCCTTATTGGGCTACTCCCTAGTCCTTCCGTGGCCCTCGGTTAGCCGTTGCCTGGCCGTAGGAATACCGACGTTTGGCGCGTTTTGGCCTTCCAATGGCCTTTGAGCGTGGGTGGCATGTGTTGCAGGATGGCGATCTCCTGAAGGCGGCCGAAATGGCTGGGTTCGATGCCTCGGTGACCACCGACCAGAACCTTCGTCATCAGCAGTTCTTACGGGTCGCAGGTTCGCCTTTCTGGTCCTCATGACGGCCGGCTGGCGAGTGATTAGGCGGCATACCGGTTATGTCGCCAACGCCGTCGCCGCCTTGGCGCCCGCGTCTTATGTCTAGCTTCTATTTCCGCCGGGGCCGAACAACTAGCGTCACACCCTTACAGTGGAATGTTATCGTGCTTTTTCCAGGGGTTGGTAACCGACTTGGTTTTCAAGCTCTTCAACGCCCGGATAATCCGGCGGCGGGTGCCGTGGGGCATAATGACGTCGTCGATGTAGCCGCGTGACGCCGCCACGAACGGGTTGGCGAAGTGGGCCTTGTATTCGGCCTCCCTCACCGCCAGCTTTTCCGGATCGCCGATGTCGGCGCGGAAAATGATTTCAACCGCCTGTTTGGGACCCATTACCGCGATCTCGGCGGTGGGCCAGGCGTAGTTGAAGTCGCCGCGGATGTTCTTCGAACTCATCACGTCGAAGGCGCCGCCATAAGCCTTGCGGGTGATCAGCGTGACTTTGGGCACCGTTGCCTCAGCGAAGGCGAACAGCAGCTTGGCGCCGTGCTTGATCAGGCCGCCCTGCTCCTG
>JAYVYH010000053.1:0-9437 GCA_043784385.1 Caulobacteraceae bacterium
CCGCCCGCGCCGACGCAAGTCGCTTCTCAATAAAGGAAACGCGCGAAGCACTCCAAGCCTGAACCCGGTCAGGCGCGTGACTGATGTGTCAATACGACCTGGGCATGCCCAGGACATGTTCGCTGAGATAGCTGAGGATCAGGGTGGTCGAGATCGGAGCGACCTGATAGAGTCGTGTCTCGCGGAACTTGCGTTCCACGTCGTATTCTTCGGCGAAACCGAAGCCGCCGTGGGTCTGCAGGCAGGTGTCGGCAGCGGCCCAGGACGCCTCGCTAGCCAGCAGCTTGGCGGTGTTCGCCTCCTCGGCGCAGGGCTTGCTGTCGTCGTACAGGCGCGCGGCCTCATAGGTCATCAGCCGGGCGGCGCGGCCTTGGGCGTGAGCCCTGGCGATCGGGAAGGCCACGCCCTGGTTCTGGCCGATTGGGCGGCCAAACACCACGCGATCCTTGGCGTAGGCGGTGGCCTTGTCCACGAACCAGCGATTGTCGCCGACGCATTCGGCGGCGATCAGGATGCGTTCGGCGTTCATGCCGTCGAGGATATAGCGGAATCCCTTGCCCTCCTGGCCGATCAGGCACGCAGCGGGAATCTCCAGATTGTCGAAGAAGATCTCGGTGGTGGCGTGGTTGATCATGGTGCGGATCGGCTTGATGGTCAGGCCGCGCCCAACCGCCTCGCGCATGTCCAGCAGAAATACGCTGAGGCCCTCGCTCTTGCGGGCGACCTCGTCCTTGGGCGTGGTGCGAGCCAGCAGCACCATGAGGTCGGAGTGTTCGGCGCGGGAGGTCCAGACCTTCTGGCCATTGATCACATAGGTTTCGCCCCGCCGGGTGGCGGTGGTGGCGATGCTGGTGGTGTCGGTGCCGGCCGTGGGCTCGGTGACCCCGAAGGCCTGGAGACGCACCTCGCCGATCGCGATTTTGGGCAGCCACTGGGACTTCTGGCTGTCCGACCCATGCCGGAGCACCGTGCCCATGGTGTACATCTGGGCGTGCAGGGCGGCGGCGTTGCAGCCACTGGCATGAACCTCTTCCAGGATCGCCACGGCCACCGACAGACCAAGGCCGCTGCCGCCATAGGCCTCGGGGATCAGCACCCCCAGGAAGCCGGACTCGGTCATCGCCGCCACGAACTCGGTCGGATACGTCCGCTCCCGGTCCTGACGCCGCCAATACTCTCCGGGGAACCTGCCGCACAGGGCCCACACGGCCTCACGGATCTGATCGACCGAAGCCTGGTCAGCGGCTTCGCTCCCGGGCTGGAGGGTCTGGATCGTCATCGTCTTTCTCCGCATCAGGTCAGAATATTCACCGCCCGCGCGGCCACTAGCCCCACGGTCAGCAAGGAAACGAACGCCTCCACGGCCATCAGCAACTTGCTTCTTGAGCTCAGCGGCATGGTGTCGGTGGGGGAAAAGGCCGTGGCGTTGGTGAAGGAGACATAGAAATAGTCCACGAAGCCTGGGGTCCAGCTCGGGTCGCCGTCACCGGGGCCCATCATCTGCGGAAACAGGAAATCCGGCTTGGCGCGTGGAGTCAGGCCCCGCGCCGCCGGGCCATCCCGGTCGATATTCCAGTACCACAGCGCAAAGATCACCACATTGGTGAACCAAATGTTCAAAGCGTCGAGCAGCAGCGACTGGCCGTTGGGTCCTCTGGTGGGGCTCAACAGGGCATGGGTCACCGCCAGCAGCGCCTCGAAATTGATCGCCATCACCAGGACCGTCAGACCCAGGGCCATGCCCCGGATCCATTGCCGGAAGCGTCGGATCGCCGCCCAGTGGTGATCCTCGGTAGCCACCCTGGCGCGACGCTGCGTCCAGGCTGTGCCGACCGAAAGCGGGATCAGCAACGCGACCTCGAGAGACGGCGCCAGCCACCGCGGTCCGATGGTCAGGTTCTGGTTGACGAAGGCCAGTTGCAGCCCCGCGATCAGCACGATCGCCCCTCGGGCGAACCAGAAGTCCAGGGCGTGGGTTTGCAGTGTCAGATGGTGTTCACGCATGAACCGACTGGTAGGTGTCCGGCGCGCCGAAGGGAACCCTCTGGAGCGGGGCATTGACGACTGATAGCCCGCCGCCGAGGCATGCGGGCGCTGAGCGCGGTTCCGGGTATGAAAGGACCGACCGCGGGCCTGGCCGCGACGGTGGACGATCATGATCGTGACGGGAGTTTTCCGTTCGAGAACTTCGCGACCTTGCATGACACGAGGCTGCTGGTGCTGACCGCGCCCGCCCGTTTCGGGGGCCAGGACGCCGATCTGCCAACCACGCTGCGCGTGGTTCAGGCCGTGGCCCGGGGAGAGGCGGCCACCGCCCTGGTGTTGGTGATGCAATATCTGTTCCTCGGCGCCCCCGACGCGCTGGGCGCCTGGCCGGAAGCCTTGAAGGCCCGCGTGATGGCAAGCGCGTCCGACGACGGCGCCCTGATCAACGCCTTGCGTTTCGAGCCCGACCTGGGAACGCCCGCCCGTGGCGGCTTGCCGGCCACGACTGCCAGGCGCACGCCGGAGGGATGGCGGCTGTCGGGGCGCAAGATCTACTCCACGGGCGCGCGGGCCTTGACCTGGATGGCGGTCTGGGCGCGCGCCGCCCGGGACTGGTTCGTCGGCTGGCTGATGGACCGCAAGCCGGCCAACCTTGGCGCGTCGCTCTCCACGCTACCGCGTTTTCAGGAACTGATTGGCGCGATCGACGGCCTGTTGCTGCAAAACCGGGTAATGCTCACCGCCGCCGCCGAGGGCCGGCTGCCGCTGGCTGAAGCGGCTATGGTCAAGCATCTGGTCACCGACAACGCCATCGCCGCCGTGGAAAAGGCCATCGCCGCCACCGGCAACCCGGGGCTGTCCCGCCACAATCCGCTTCAGCGGCACTATCGCGATGTGTTGTGTGGCCGGGTGCATACGCCCCAGGCCGACATGGCGCCGACGAATATCTCGATATCGTCCGGCTCGAATGGAGCAGCCCCAAACCCTTCGACTACGAGGGCAAATACCATCAGGTCGAAGGCGCGTTCGGCGCCGTCAAGCCCTTCAACGGTTCGCACCTGCCGATCTATTTCGGCGGCCCCTCCGACGCCGCCATCCCGGTTACGGGCAAGCATGCCGATATCTATGCGCTGTGGGGCGAGACCCAGGCTCATGTCAACGAGACCATCTCACGCGTCCGGGCCGCCGCCGCCAAATGGAGCCGAAGCCTACGCTTCAGCTTGTCGCTTCGCCCGGTTCTGGCCGATACCGGGGCGGGCGCCTGGCAGCGCGCCAAGGAAATCGAGGGCCGCACCCGTGAACTGCGCGAACAGGCCGGGCTGAAGACCACCGGTCACACGCCGCCCAACGCCGGTTCGCAGCGACTGTTGGCGGCCGCGGCCCAGGGCGATCGCCTGGACAAGCGCCTTTGGGCTGGAGTGGCCGCGATCACTGGCGCTCAGGGTAACTCGACCGGTCTGGTGGGAACGCCGGAACAGGTGGCCGAAGCCATGCTCGACTATTACGACCCGGGGGTCAGCACGTTCCTGATCCGCGGCTTCGACCCTCTCGAAGACGCCGTCGCCTCCGGCCGAGACCTTATTCCACTGGTCGGCGAACTGGTCGCCGCACGCGAAGCCAACCCCGTCCGCGTCGCCAGCCGACAGCCGTGGCGCGGACCGCCTAGGTGTTCGCGCCTGGGCCGGCGGTCTTGTGTCGCCGGTGATGGTGATGATGTCGGCGCGGCGGGGGTTTGGCCGTAACCTCGTCGCCCGCGCCTGGAGTAACCGTCGGCGGAGAAGGCTCCGATACTGACGAGATCAAGGTCGGCGATGGCTTGGTCGACGGCCACACTCCGGAATAGAGGGTGAAGCCCCGGACGGCGTCGGCCTCGTCGACCACTTCGCCACTGCCTGAACTTTCGGTGGCGCTATCGGCCAAAGCGCCGTCACGGCAGGAATCAAGGTGCTGCGGTTGTGCCCGCGCCCAGTCGATGGCGCTGACCGCAATTGCTGGTGTTGCCTTGGAATTCGCGATGGTGGATTCCACCGCCGCCTTTACAGCCGCGCGCGCCGTCGAATCGCAGGCCGTTCCGGGTGGGGGCGCCGGCGGCAGATGGGCGATGATGGATTTGGCCAGATCCCTGGCCATTTTCTGGTCGGCGGTTTCCGTGGTCGGCCCGCCGCCTTGCGTGCCCGATTTCGAATTAGACACGGCGAATGCCGGCTTAGTCATGGCCTGGGCCATCACGACCGACAGGGCCGCCAATGCCACTCGTCGGAAGGCCTGCGTGTTCATGGTTTTACCCGTAGTTACGCAAAATCTGTATCATTCAGGTTCGCGCGTGGCAAACTTGGCGAGAGGTAGAGTTCAAGCCGCGACACTCCCTCGGCCCCGCCACTTGGGCGCGCCGGTATGGCCCCGCCGACTGTCAGACCCGGCCGCCATGCGCCGATCGATCGCCGCGACGATCAGGCGCGCGGACCAGCGGTGCGCCGTCAGCAGGTCCGCCGCCGCGGCGCCAGCCACGGGGATCGCGGTGATCAGGGTGCGCCCGCCCATCAGCCCCGCGGCGAGCACCAGGGTGGAGACCGGCACGCGGGCGCGAACGCCCTGGACGATCAGGAACGCCGCCGCGGCGGCGCTGTAGATCTCGCCTAGGCCGGGGATCCAGCTGAACACCGCGTCCAGGCCCAGGTTCAACGGACCCAGGCGGAGCAGCCCGTCGGACAGTCGGCCCACCAACTCGACGCTGGCGCGGATGGCTTGCAGATCGGGTTCGTCGGATCGGGTCATGTCAGTCACCCATTCTGGTGGCGTCGGAACAGCATTGGTCACCCGAGCGAAGTGGTGCGCCGGCCCCTTAGGCGCCAGGGTCGGCTTTCACAACACTGCCCAACATCGTCCGAAAGCCGATGTGGTTGTCGCCCGTGTCGGTGGTTCCGGCCTCCCGGGCGGCGGGGCGGTAGCGGTAGCTGGGCGAACACAGAAACGATCCGCCGTTGATCACGTGGCGCCGCTCTCCCGGATCGACGGCCTCGCCGGCGCCGGGCCTCGATGGATTGTCCCGAGCGTCTGAAGCCAGGTTTGGGCAATACCAATCCTTGGTCCAGTTCCAGACATTGCCCGCCATGCCATAGAGGCCAAAGCCGTTGGCCGGGAAACAGCCACGGGTGGGGCCTGACCCTTTCTAGCCGTCCGCACCGGAGTCCAGGCTGGGGAATACGCCCTGCCATACACTGGCCCCGGGGGTGATTTGGGTCCAGTGGCCGGTCGCCCCAGATGAAAAGCGTTGGCCCGCCCTCGCCCTGGGCCGCGTATTCGCACTCCGCCTCCGTGGGCAGGTCCCGTCCAAGCCAATGCGCATAGGCGACGGCGTCGGCCCAGCCGATTTGCACCACCGGCAGGTTGTCCTGGCCCGCGATCGAGCTGCCCGGTCCCTTGGGACGGCGCCAGTGCGCGCCCGGGATCACCCGCCGCCACTGGCTGGGGTCAGACCCGGCCGGCGGGTCGGCGCCGACGGAGACGATAGCCGCCGGCCGGAGCTGTTGAGGCCCGAGGCCCGGATAGGCCTTGGGATCCAGCGGCCCCTTGCCCAGGATGACATGGCCGGTGGCCTTCGCGAGCTGGGCGAAGTCGGCGTTGGTGACATCGGTGCGGTTGATCCAGAAGCCTCCGACCTTGGTCGGGCGAGTGGGACGCTCCTCGGGCCGCAGCGGTTTCGCCCCCATCCAGGTTGGTCATGATGGAGATTTTCTGACGCTGCTGGCCGGCACGACGGAGATCAGAAGGTCGAACCGCTCGAAGACTTTCTTTTGACGCGGGTTTGAACAGCCTGACGCTTGATCACCCGCCGAGATGGTGATTTTCTTAGAGCGTGTTCTAAAAATGTGGGGTGGCGTAAGCCGCCGACACGGGAGCAAACCATGGACGATGGATCGCGGCTCGATACGATGACGGATTTCGATCCCGAGGCCCTGCGTGAGAAGTATCGCCAGGAGCGTGACAAGCGCCTGAGGTCGGACGGCGAGGACCAGTATGTCGAGTTGGCCGGGCGGTTCGCCCGTTACGCCGACACCGATCCCTACGCCGATCCGAACTTCAGCCGTGCTCCTCTGACCGATGAGGTCGATGTGGTGATCATCGGCGGCGGCTTCAGCGGCATGCTGGCGGCGGCGCGGTGCAAAGAGGCCGGGCTGAACGATATCCGGCTGATCGAGGCCGGCGGAGACTTCGGCGGCACCTGGTACTGGAACCGCTATCCGGGCGCGCAGTGCGACATCGAATCCTACTGCTACCTGCCGCTGCTCGAGGAACTCGGCGTGCTGCCGAAGGACAAATATTCCTACGTCACCGAGATCTTCCAACACTCGCAGTATATCGGCCGCCAATACAACCTTTACGATATCGCCCTCTTTCAGACCCGGGTGAAGGCGCTCGACTGGGACGACGCCGAAAAGCGCTGGATCGTGTCGACCAGCCGCGACGATGGTATCCGGGCGAGATTCGTGGTCATGGCGCTCGGCCCGGCCAGCCGCCCGAAACTGCCGGGCATACCGGGCATCGAGACCTTCGAGGGCCACAGCTTCCACACCAGCCGGTGGGACTATGACTATACCGGTGGAGACACCACGGGGAACCTGCACAAGCTCGCCGACAAGCGGGTGGCGATCATCGGGACCGGGGCGACGGCGATCCAATGCGTGCCGCATCTGGGGAGTCATGCCCAGCAGCTCTATGTGTTCCAACGGACACCCTCATCGGTCGATTTCCGCGGCAACAAACCGACCGATCCGGATTGGGCCGCCAGTTTGGCCCCGGGGTGGCAGCGGGCGCGGCGAGAGAACTTCGCCGACATCGTCACGGGCCGGCCATTCGAGGTCGACCTGGTCAACGACGCCTGGACCGACATCTTCCGCAGCCTTCAGAACCCCGTAGGCTTCAGCTCTGGAGCACAGGCAAGCCCGGAGGACGCGGTGGTGCGCGCCGAACTGGCCGACTTCAACAAGATGAACCAGATCCGCGCTCGCGTGGACGCGACTGTCCCCGACCCGGCGACCGCCGAGGCGCTGAAGCCATGGTATCGGCAGTTCTGCAAGCGGCCGACCTTCAACGACGATTATCTGCCGACCTTCAACCGACCTAACGTGACCCTGGTCGATACAAGCCCTTCCAAGGGCGTTGAGCGCATCACCCCGCGTGGTTTGGTCGCCAACGGCGTCGAGTACGAGGTCGACTGCATCATC
The DNA here is from genome assembly GCA_043784385.1 of Caulobacteraceae bacterium. Classification (GTDB taxonomy): domain Bacteria; phylum Pseudomonadota; class Alphaproteobacteria; order Caulobacterales; family Caulobacteraceae; genus Acaudatibacter. The sequence continues at coordinate 7,212 of JAYVYH010000053.1, forward strand.
TATTCGACCGGTTTCGAGATCAGCACCGACTTTCGCCGCCGGATCGGCTTTCCCATTACCGGCCGGGACGGACGGTCTCTGATCGACTACTGGTCGAAGGGCTTCCGCACCCTGCACGGCTTCACCAGCAACGGCTTCCCCAACTGGTTCTACATCGGTATCTCGCAGAACGGCCTGTCGGTGAACATGACCGCGATGTTCGACGACCAGGCGCGGCACATCGCCTACATCATCAGCGAGGCTCAGAAGCGCCAGGCGGTCACGGTCGAGCCGAGTGCGGAGTCTCAGGACGCCTGGGTCGAGACGGTTCACGGCCTGTCGGTCAACAACCGGGATTTCCTCGAGGCCTGCACGCCCGGCTATTACAACAATGAAGGTTCCGAGCGTCCGGGTTCGCTATCGGCCGAGACCTACGCCCCCGGCATCAATGCTTTCAACGAAGTGATCGCCGAATGGCGGGCCAAGGGCGACCTGGAAGGCATTGTCCTTGGGCAATAATCGGCCCGACCCACCGTTAATTGACCGTAAGAACGGTGGACGGATGGCGGACTGTTTGCGTATTGCCGGGAGGTTGGTGGGCGACCGTGGGGAGACCCACGGGAGGCGGCCGGGCGCTTCAGGGGCGGCTACGGGGCGTTTTGTGGGCGCTGACTGGGAGTCGGCGGGGAGCTCGGAGGGCGCTTTTGGGAGACCCGAAGGGGCGCCGTTCATCTCGATTCAAAGGGAAACAATTGAAGTTATTTAATATTTTCTCGGACTCTCGCTACGCCCGGCGGGATCGCGTGTATTGTCGCCGCCTCCCACGCATCAGACGCGCGGGAGGCGTTGAGTTCAGGGGCAAGGCGCCGGTCGGAGCGCCGCCCGGTTCACAATGTGAAAGATCAACTTACATTTGCAATATGTAAATAATTTCGACATTGTCAAGGGCTGACCATCTTCACGTTTCCGCCAACGCCTTATGGAGTGTCCGTTTCCATTTCGGCGACACCGTTTCGCATTTCGGTGACAGTGCAATTAATTAATAAATACATGCACTATCACCGAAAATGCGCGGGCATGGGCCGCCGAGGCGGCCCGTCGATGACCGCTCTCAGCGCTTAGCCCAGTTCGAAAAATCACCGCTGTTGCGGGGTCACCCGGGTCGTGGTGGTGGTCGTATCCGACGAAGAGGTCGACGCCGGGCTGGCCGGCGCCGGGTGTTGAATCACTTTCCTGTGCACGGTGTGGCGGTGACCACTGGTGGCGTGCTGCGTTGTGACTGTCGTCTCGACCTGGGGCGGCGGGGGCGGAGGCGTCTGGGCAACCGCCATCGCCGCGGCGGTGCGCGCGGCGGCGGCGTCAGCCGCGGAAGCGGCGGCGGATTGCTGGGCGGCGTCGGCGCGCGCGTTGGCGTCAGCGGCCTGCTGCTGAGCGGCGGCGGCCTGGTCCTGGGCGGCGGCCGCCTGGCCTTGCGTGGCGGCGGCTTGATCACGGGCCTGATCCCGGGCTTCACGCCCGGCGGCGATGGCCTCGTCCTTGTGCTTCTGCGAAATCCCGATGGCGGTGTCGGCGAGGGCCGACGCCTGGATGGCCTCCTGGATGGCCGGCTCCTTATGGCCGGACGCGAAGTCCTCCTTGGCGCTGGCCAGGGCCGCCCTCGCCTGGGCCGTATCGCGCGGCGCGTCCGTGCCGGAGCCCAGGGTTTCGGCGGTGTGAATCTTGGCCTCCGCGGCGGCGATGGCTTCGCGGGCGCGATCGGCCTGTTTGTTCGCCGCCGCCGGCGTCGCGATGGCCAAGGTGAGGGCGCTTGACGCTAGCAGCGATGCAATGATGGTTTTTCTCAGCACGATGTTCTCCTACCAAAATGATTGTGGCCGCCGGGTCAAACGTTGAGTGGCCACAGTAAGCGAACGGCCAACGCCTAGATCTGTTCCGGCACGCCCAGAAAATGTGAGCCAACCCGCGAAGTTGATGGCCGTCAATCTGGGATATTCGACCTCCTGGAGTGGCCTCGTTCTTAGACGACTCGGCCGTATATCTGGCGGTCAGCCCGGCGCCCAAGTCTCCCCACATTTGGATTTCTTCGACACCTGCCAGGTGAGACGGGTGGGTTGGCTTGGGAATTTTCAGCTTGGGGTGGTTTGCGGCCATTGCCCCCCCCGCGCTACAGTGTCGGCCAATGGTCGCAACGCTGAATTCTATGGATGGAAGCCATGAGTGACGCTATCGACCCAGGTGATCTGGTTG
>JAYVYH010000054.1:0-3339 GCA_043784385.1 Caulobacteraceae bacterium
GCCACCCGCGCCAGTCTGGAGATCGAACGGACCCTGAGTGGCGCGCGAGAGGGCTCGCTGTTGTCGGCCATCGACCGTACGGTGACGGCGCCCGGCGCGCGGCTTTTGGCCGCCCGGCTGTCACGCCCGCTGCTCGACCCTGGTCCGATCAATACCCGCCTGGATTCCATCGCCTGGTTTCTCGACCGCCGCGCGGCGCGGGAAGCGCTACGGCAGCGACTCAAAGGCGCGCCGGACATGGCCAGGGGACTTTCGCGGCTGGCGCTGGGGCGCGGCGGGCCCAGGGACCTCTGGAGTCTGCGCGACGGCCTGACTACCGGCGCCGCGGCGGCGGCGCTGCTGGCCGCCGAGACCGAAGCCAGCGGTGATCCGCCGCTTGAAATCGCCGAAGCGGGCGAGGCCCTCGATCTCAAGGTCTTGAGGAGCCTCGCGGGCTTGTTGAAAACACTTGCGGAGGGCTTGGTCGAAGATCCGCCCGCCATGGCGCGGGACGGCGGTTTTGTCGCCCAGGGGGTTTCGGGCGACCTCGACGCCGCCCGCGGACTTCGGGACGATAGCCGGCGGGTGGTCGCCGCTCTCGAAGCGCGTCTGGCTGCGGAGAGCGGCGTATCGCTGAAGATCCGCCACAACGCGGTCCTGGGCTACTTTGTCGAGGCCAGCGCCAAACAGGCGGAAGCGCTGTTGCGCCCGCCGCTGTCGGCTCTGTTCATCCACCGCCAGACCCTGGCTAATCAGGTCCGATTCACCACCGTCGAACTGGCCGACCTGGATGCGCGCATCGCCCGAGCCGCCGAACAGGCGCTGGCGCTGGAGGTGGCGATATTCGAGCGCTGGCGCGCCACGGCTTGCGAGGTCGGCGCGGACATCATGGCGGCGGCCGAGGGCCTGGCGCGGCTCGACGTGGCTGCGGGCCTGGCCGAGTGGGCAAGCGACGTCGGCGCCGTCCGGCCGATCCTCGATCGGTCCCTGGCCTTCGACGCCCGCGGCGCCCGCCACCCCGTGGTCGAGGCGGCGGTACGGCGCTCGGGCGGCGTGTTCACGGCCAACGACTGCGCCCTGGATGGATCGGGCCAAAGCGCGGCGCGCTTGTCGATCGTCACCGGTCCCAACATGGCCGGCAAGTCGACGTTTCTGCGCCAGAGCGCCCTTCTGGCGGTCATCGCCCAGGCCGGCGGCTTCGTGCCGGCGACCTCCCTCAGGCTCGGCGTGGTCGACCGGCTGTTCAGCCGGGTGGGGGCCGGCGACGATCTGGCCCGGGGCCGTTCGACGTTCATGGCCGAGATGGTGGAGACCGCCGCCATCCTGACTCAGGCCACAGCGCGATCCTTCGTGATCCTCGACGAGATCGGGCGCGGCACCGCCACCTATGACGGCCTAGCGATAGCCTGGGCCTGCACCGAGGCGCTGCACGACGCCAACCAGTGCCGCGCCCTGTTCGCGACCCACTATCATGAGCTGGCCGCCCTGGAGAGTCGACTACCCTATATCTCGAACCTGTCCCTTAAGGCCAAGGAGTGGAACGGCGAGCTGGTGTTTCTGCACGAGGCTGGCCCCGGCTGCGCCGACCGCTCTTACGGCGTGCAGGTGGCCCGGCTGGCCGGGGTGCCGCCGGCCGTGGTGTCGCGAGCCCGAGAGGTGCTGGCGCGGCTGGAGAGCGAGGCGGTGTCGCACCAGGGCCTCCAGGACCTGCCGTTGTTCGCCGCCGCCATGCCCACACCGGCGCGGGTTGGCCCCTCGGCCGCGGAGCGCGCGATCGCGGCGCTCGACATCGACGGCATGAGCCCCCGCGAGGCGATGGACGCGCTCTATCGGCTCAAAGGCATGATCTGATGGTCTGGTCTTTCTATTGCCAGACAGACGGTCGTTAGGAACCTATATAGGCTCCATGCCCCCTCGCCTCCGCCCCACCCGTCTTGAACTCGTCGTCGATGGCCTGAGGCTTCGCTCACAGCTGTCCACGGCCGCGCTGGACGCCGCTGGCGACGCACCCGAGCAGCGTCGTCGGGCGCTCGAAATTCTGAAAGCGGCGCTGTTTCGCGGCCGGATGATCGCCAAGGAGCGGTTGGAGAACGGTGCCGGCGGGGTCGAGACCGCCCGGCTGATCTGCGGGGTCACCGACGAGGTCATCACCGCCCTCTGGGATTTCACCACGGTTCACGTGTTTCGCGCCCGCAATCCGACCCAGGGCGAGCGGCTGGCGCTGATGGCGGTGGGTGGCTATGGCCGCGGGGCCCTGGCGCCGTTTTCCGACATCGATCTGCTGTTCGTGCGGCCCTACAAGGAAACCGCCCACACCGAGAGCGTGATCGAATACATGCTCTACGCCCTCTGGGACCTGGGCTTCAAGGTCGGCCACGCCTCTCGGACGGTCGATGAATGCGTCAAGCTGGCGCGCGCCGACATGACCATCCGGACATCGATCCTGGAGGCGCGCCGGCTGACCGGCGACGCCGACCTGGCCCGGGATCTGCAGCGCCGCTTTCGCGCCGAGGTGGTCAAGGGCACGGGCGCCGAGTTCGTCGCCGCCAAGCTAAAGGAGCGCGACGAACGGCACGCCCGGGCCGGCGCCAGCCGCTTCATGGTCGAGCCCAATGTCAAGGAGGGCAAGGGCGGGCTCCGCGATCTGCACACGCTGTTCTGGATCGCCCAGTATCTGCATCCGGCCGACGGGCTGGACGGGGTGCTGAAGATGGACATGTTCCTCGGGCGAGAGGTCCGGGCCTTCATCCGCGCCTTCGATTTTCTGGAAGCGGTCCGCGCGCATCTGCATTTCACCGCCGGTCGCCCGGAGGAGCGCCTGACGTTCGACCTGCAACCGGAAATCGCCCGCCGGATGGGCTACCACGACCGGCCCCGCAAGGACGGCGACAATACCCCGGCCGTCGAACGCTTCATGCGGCGCTACTTCCTGATCGCCAAGGACGTGGGTGTGCTGACGCGCGCTTTCTCCGCCAAGCTCGAAGCCGATCATATGAAATCCAGCCCCAGGGGCCTGCTTAGGGTGCTCCCCGGAAGGCCGGCGGCGCGCATCACCCTGGAACCGGGCTTCGTTCTGGACGGTGGGCGAATTTCCGTCACCGGCCCCGATGTGTTCGAACGGGACCCGGTCAATCTGCTGCGGTTCTTTCGGCTCGCGGACACCCGCGACCTGGACCTGCACCCGGACGGCTTTACCGAAGTCACCAGGCATCTGCCGCTGATCACATCGCGGGTGCGACGGGACCCGGTCGCCGCGGGGGTATTTCTGGATATCCTGGCGAGGTCACGAAAGCCCCGCCGAACCCTGGAGCTGATGAACGAAGCCGGCGTGCTTGGGCGGTTCCTGCCGGAGTTCGGGCA
>JAYVYH010000055.1:0-31280 GCA_043784385.1 Caulobacteraceae bacterium
CTCGAACACCCTAAGCCCGATCGCTGACCACGCATGGGATGCCCCGGTTCTTGACAGCTGAGCAGGTCTGTTTCGCCGCGATCTCGGTCATGCCTGAGAATCTTGCCCGAAAGGTGCGGCGACGACCGTCAACCGACCCCTGCGCGTTATCCAGAACACCGGCGAACTTGCGTGACACCGTATTGAGTTGGGCATGCGCGGCCTTGCGGCTTCGGAACTCACCGACCTGAACCCACCAACTGCGTGAGACCGCCGAGCGAGCTGCTGCCTTGGGCATGGCATTGGAAACCGTCAGCGGCGCGTTCTGCGCTGTGGTCTTTGTCAGAACGACATCAATCGGGTCGCTTTCGGTCTCACGACGGGTGATTCCATGTGAAGTGGTCAGTCCCCGACCGCCATTTTCAAAGTAGGTCTGAGTCGCCAGAAGCTTCTCGCCGCGATCCCGACGATCCTCGATATCGAAACCGGTGAGCAGCAGACCCTCGACGTTGGCGTTTCGAACCCCGCCGGACGAACTGCCCATAACCACGGCGATCAGACGGTGGCCGTTGCGCATGGCAGAGGCCGCAAGATTGAAACCGGCCGCATTGGTGAAACCCGTCTTCAACCCATCGACGCCAGGCATTTTGCCCAACAAGTGGTTGGTATTGTACATCGTCCGACCACGATAGGTGAATTCTTCCTGGCTAAAAAATTTATAGTATTGAGGGTAATCACGAAGCACGGCGCGCGCCAGAATCGCCAAGTCGTGCGCGCTCGAAATTTGGCGGTTGTCTGGAAGCCCGTTGGGATTCACATACCGAGTGTTGGTCATCCCCAGTTGTTGCGCCTTCAACGTCATCAGGTCCGCGAACCGCGATGACGTGCCGCCAACTTTCTCCGCGATGGCGATCGCCATGTCGTTGGCCGAATGGACGGCCATCGCGTGCAGGGCGTCTTCCACCGATATGGTTTCGCCGGCTCTCAGCCCCAGCTTCGTGGCAGGTTGAGCTGCAGCCAGGGGAGAAACCACGATCGTGTCATTGAGGTGGAGCCGGCCGGAAGCCAAGGCGTCAAATGCCAGATACATGGTCATCACCTTGGTGACCGAAGCGGGGTATCGAGGACTGTCGGCCCGTTCAGCGTAAAGAATTTCTCCAGTCCGAGCGTCCATCACGATAGCTGTGTTTTTAGGCTCACCCCCGACGATCGGGTTGGAGACGAGGCGCGCGCGAGGATGGTGGTGGCCGCGGGCGAGTGCATTCGATGGTTGGATCACCACGCAGAACGCTGTGAAGGCGACCAGCATTCCAGTGATGAGGCGTCGGACTGGCTCGGTCATGGGTGGGCTCCGGTCACTGCGGGGTCTGCGAAGTGGCTGACATCTCTCAATCGGTAACCATGCTCCTAACGTTGTTTCGCGAAGGTAAACAAGTGCTAAGGACGTCGCACCCTCTGGCCCCCCCTTGATCCGACACGCAAAAATGCTGCGGTGCACAATAAATGTTTTGACTTTTGCACCGCAGCATGGAATTTAGAGCCGTGTTGTCTTGGTTTTGCACCCGACGGACCCACCAGCCCGATCCCGCAATCCGAAGCCCAGGAAACCCAACCCAAGGAGCCGCCTATGCCCACCCCGACTGAAGTCAAGACGCCCTACGACTATTTCACCGCGGGAAATCACGCGTTCAAAGAAAGCTTCGAGAAATCCATCGCGACCCTGACCGAAATGAACGCCCATTCTAAAAAGAATCTCGAGGCGCTTGTCGCTTCGATGACGGCCGCCGCGAAGGGTGCTGAGACCATGGGCGCCCGCGCCATGGCCTTCTCGAAGAAGTCGATCGAAGGCCAGGTCGCGGCCGGGAAGGCCTTGACCGCCGCCAAGAGCATTCAGGAAGCCGTCGAACTTCAAACGGGCTTTGCCAAGACCGCTTTCGAGACCTATGTGGCCGAAGTGAACGAAATCTCCGAAATCACCTCTGCCTCTGTCAAGAGCGTGATGTCGCCGATCACCGAGCGCGTCACCGCCATTGTGGAACGGGTTCAAACAGCGCGGTAATACAAAACCCGGTTCGCGTTGGCGGCCCGAGTTAAAAAGACAGCGAGACTCGGTTGGGCCAGCGCCTTTCCGAGTCTTTTTTTGCGCCCATGGTATCTGCCCCGCGCCTTCCCTGCGATGTGGCGAAGCGCTAGAAGCGTCGGTATGGCATCGCCTCGCTCACGACTGGACGCGCTCAATATCGTCCTACCCACCCCGGTGGCGCCAGTGGCGAACTACGTGCCGTTTGTGCGGCAGGGCGACCTCATCCACATTTCGGGCCAGGTGTCTCTTGATGCCCTAGGCGGTATTCGGGGGACCGTCGGAGAGGATGTCGATCTCGAACGCGGCCAGCTGGCCGCGCGCCTGTGTGGACTTAATCTGATCGCCCAAATGAACGCGGCTTGTAATGGCGATCTCTCGCGGGTGCGGCGGATCGTAAAGCTGGGTGGCTTTGTTCAAGCCGGACCGGCATTTTTTGATATCCCAAGAGTTATTAATGGCGCGTCAGATTTGATGGTCGATGTCTTTGGTGACCTCGGTCGCCATGCCCGATCGGCGGTTGGCGTATTTCGTCTTCCGCTAAATTTCGCGGTTGAGGTCGACGCCATCATCGAGGCGCCATGAGGGATGTTTTCGGCGAGGCCTGGGACCGACTGTTCGGCCCTCCCGTTGCCCATCGAGGGTTGTGGTCGCTCGAGGGTCCTGCCGAGAATTCTCTCGGCGCGTTTCAAGCGGCTTGCGTCGCGGGATACGGTATAGAACTCGATGTCCAGATCAGCGCCGATGGCGAGGCGATGGTGTTTCACGACACCCACCTCAAACGTATGACTGGCCAGGAGGGTCGTCTTTGCGATCACAGCGCCGCCGATCTGCGGCAGATGCGGCTCGGGATAACCGATGAAACCATTCCATCTCTCGCCGAGGCGCTGACCGAGGTTGGACGGCGGGCCATGGTCCACATCGAGATCAAGATCCCGTTCGGTGAAGTCGGGCCGCTGGAACGCCGGGTTTGCGAGGTCCTGATCGACCACAATGGTCCGACCAGCGTCATTGGCTTCAATCCATATTCCCACGCCTGGTTCGCCGATCATCACCCCAAGATTCTTAGGGGCCTCGACAGCTACAGCTACAAGGGTCCGGAGGCGCGCCATATCGCGCCCGACGTGCGTAAGCACTATGCTCAATTGGGGCATGTCCAGATCGCCAGGCCACACTTCCTGGCGCTCAGTCTCGATATGCTGCCGAACGAAAAAGCCGACGCCTTCCGGCGCGCCGGAATGCCGATTCTGGCCTGGACCGTGCGCACGCCCGCGCACTGGGGTGCGGTCAAAGCGTCATGCGACAATTTGATATTCGAGGGCTTCAAGGCGTGACAGGCCTAAAGGCCGCCGTTGGTGTCCACCGCAGGGTCGCTGAGATTGGCCGGGAGGCCTGGAACGCCTGCGCCGCCAGTCTCAACTACGCGAGGAATCCGTTTGTCGCCTATGATTTCCTCGACTGTCTGGAAGAGTCTGGATGCGCCGTGGAACGGGCTGGGTGGGGCCCACAGCATCTGACGGTGCGTGATGACCGCGGCGAGGTCGCAGCGGTGATGCCGCTTTATCTAAAGTCACACAGCCAGGGTGAATATATCTTCGATCATGCCTGGGCCGACGCCTATGAGCGGGCCGGCGGTCGTTACTATCCCAAGCTCGTCGCGGCTTCTCCGTTCTCACCGGTGACGGGTCCAAGATTGCTGGTTCGACCGGACGTCGATCGAGACGCGGGGAGGGGCCTGCTGCTCGACGGGGCGCTCCTGCTGTGCGACCGAAGCAGGATAGCGACGGTTGGCGTCAATTTTCCGACCGCGGAAGAATGGACATTTCTGGGGAGCCGGGGGCTGCTACAAAGGCAGAACCAGCAGTACCACTGGCTGAATGTCGGCTATTGCGGTTTTGACGATTTTCTCGCAGCCCTATCCTCCGGCAGGCGTAAGACGATCCGCCGGGAACGCCGCGACGCGGTGGTGGGCCTCGAAATTGAACTTCTGACCGGTCAGGACCTGAAGGAGGAGCATTGGGACGCCTTCTTCGGCTTCTACACGGACACCGGCTCACGAAAGTGGGGCCAACCTTACCTAAACCGGCGGTTCTTTTCTCTCCTCGGCGAGAGAATGGGAGACAGAGTGCTGCTGATCATGGCCAAAAGAAGCGGTCGCTGGATCGCCGGTGCCCTCAACCTCATCGGCGATGATTGTCTCTACGGTCGAAACTGGGGCTGCGTCGAGAACGTCCCCTTCCTTCATTTTGAGCTATGCTATTATCAGGCCATCGAATGGGCCATTGACCATCGCTTGGCCCGCGTCGAGGCGGGCGCGCAGGGTCAGCACAAGATCGCGCGCGGCTATCTTCCAACCCCGGTCTACTCCGCGCACTATATCGCCGACCCCGCGCTGCGCGCGCCGGTGGCTCGTTTCCTCGAACAGGAACGCAACGCCGTGCAGGGAGAGATGGACTGGCTGGCGGAGGAATATTCGCCGTTTCGGCAGGTTGGCTGAAAGCCTTCACCGCGAATCAGGCGCCGTTCCACGCCACCGCCAGCGCATTTCGCGCGACACCTCGAACATCCTCCGGCGTGGCGAGCATGATCTGGGCCGTAAGTCGCTCGGACCACGATTGTGATTTCCGGGCGACCAGGCCCACGGGGAGATCGACGGGCGCCGCCACGCCGAGCAACGCGGTTCCGCCCTTCATCGGGCGAAGCGCGGCGAACTGCACCTTGCGAGACCAGGCTGTGTAGCCGCGCCGGGCGGTTCTGGTGACATCGCCAAGGTTTGTCGCCTATCTGTCCACAGCCTCGAATATCGCCCGGCTGCCTGGATCGGACCACAGGCTGTCGACCAGCCCATCCGCATCGTCCCATCCCATCCAGGATGGAAACGCGGCGTCGAGCACCTGTGACGCCCGGTTCTGCAGCAGCCCGTGGGTCTCCTTAAACCATTTCAATCGAGCGCGGTGGCCGGTCTCCGGACAGGTTTTGGCTATCGCGACCCAATCGGCCAGGGACTTGCCGGTGTCCCGCTCCAATCCCTGAACCACGGAAGCAAACCACTTTCGCTGGCGCTCGGTGAGATTGTCGTCACGCATGGCGCCCTCCAGACCATTTTGTTACGAGCGCATCATAACTGAAAAGGGTCCGGCCATGAGTCTCGACGGCGTTTACGATGGGCAAAACATCTTCGCCAGGATTCTGCGGGGCGAGGTTCCGGCGGCAAGAATCTGCGAGGATGACGCCACCCTGGCCTTCATGGACGTCTTTCCTCAGTCCCGCGGTCATGCCCTGGTCATCCACCGCACGTCCAAAGCCCGCAACCTGCTTGAGGTCAGCGCGCAAGACCTCTGCGCGGTCATGGGCGCCGTCCAACGCGTGACCAGGGCGGTACGCGCCGCCTTGGCGCCAGACGGCATAGCGATCACCCAGTTCAATGGCGCGCCCGCCGGGCAGACCATCTTCCACCTGCACGTGCATATTATCCCGCGGTGGAATGACGTCCCGCTCGGGCGCCACGGCGCCGGCGGCATGGCCGACTTTCAAAGCCTAGCTAAGCTCGCCGGCGAAATCGCCGCCCACCTCGATTCGTGAGGCAGCATGTCGCCGCGCCCTCCGCCGGATCAAGCGGAGGGCGCGGGGAGCTATTCCGCTAAGGCGGGCTCCTGGGCGTCGGAGGCGTCCTTGTCGGAGGCGGATGCGGAGGCGGGGGGCGGTGATTTGGCGTCGAATTCAAACGCCAGTTTGCCGTCCGCCAGGATGACCTTCACGTGGCCGCCCTTGGCCAATCGTCCGAACAAGATGTCGTCGGCCAAGGGGCGCTTGATCTGCTCCTGAATGACCCGGCCGAGGGGGCGGGCGCCGTAAAGTTCGTCGAATCCGTTCTTGGCCAGCCAGTCGATCGCTTCCTCGGAGGTCTCGATGGTCACATGGCGATCAGCCAGTTGGGCTTCGAGTTGCAGGATAAACTTCTGCACCACCATCCGGATCACCTCGGGTGTCAGTGGCTTGAAAGCCACGATCGCGTCGAGGCGATTGCGGAATTCAGGAGTGAAGAGCTTCTTGATCGCTTCCTCGTCCTGATTTTCCATCTTCCCGCGGCCGAACCCGATCGAGTTTCGCTGAGCATCGGAAGCGCCGGCGTTAGTGGTCATGATCAGGACGATGTTCCTGAAATCCACCTTCTTGCCGTTGGCGTCGGTCAGTGTGCCGTGATCCATGACCTGCAGCAGGATATTGTAGACATCCTGGTGGGCCTTTTCGATCTCGTCGAGCAGCACCACGGCGTGCGGATGCTGGTCCACTGCGTCGGTCAGCAAACCGCCTTGATCGAAACCGACATAGCCGGGGGGCGCGCCAATCAGACGGCTAACCGTATGGCGCTCCATATATTCGCTCATGTCGAAGCGCAGCAGCTCGATGCCCAACGTCGATGCCAGTTGACGTACGGTTTCGGTCTTACCGGTGCCGGTCGGCCCGGAAAACAGATAGCAGCCGATCGGCTTGTTAGGTTCACGCAGGCCCGCCCGGGCCATTTTCATCGCCGAAGCCAGCTGATGAATGGCGTCTTCCTGGCCGAACACTGCTGTCTGGAGGTCTGATTCCAGCTGTCGAAGCGATTCGGTGTCGGATTTGGAAACCGATTTTGGCGGAATCCGCGCGATCTTGGACACCACGATCTCGACTTCCTTCAAACCGATCACCTTCTTGCGGCGGCCTTCGGGCAGCAGCATCTGCGAGGCTCCAGCCTCATCGATGACGTCGATCGCCTTGTCCGGCAGTTTGCGGTCGGTGATGTATTTGTCCGCCAGTTCGACGGCTGCGCGAATGGCTTCGCCAGTATATTTCAGTTTGTGAAATTCCTCATAATATGTCTTGAGGCCTTTAAGGATCTTGATCGTATCTTCCACCGAAGGCTCGTTTACGTCGATCTTCTGGAAACGACGCACGAGCGCGCGGTCTTTTTCAAAGTGCTGGCGAAATTCCTTATAGGTCGTCGAGCCCATGCACCGAAGCGTGCCGGAGGCGAGGGCGGGCTTTAGCAGGTTCGAGGCGTCCATGGCCCCTCCGCTGGTTGCGCCCGCGCCGATCACGGTGTGGATCTCGTCGATGAACAGGATGGCGTTGTCGTGGCTTTCGAGTTCCTTGATCACCTGTTTCACCCGCTCCTCGAAATCACCCCGATAGCGCGTTCCCGCCAGCAGGGAGCCCATGTCGAGGCTGAAAATCGTGGCTTTCGCCAGCACGTCCGGCACTTGGTGATCGACGATCTTACGCGCCAAGCCCTCGGCGATGGCGGTCTTGCCCACGCCAGGGTCTCCGACCAGCAGGGGGTTGTTCTTGGTCCGGCGGCAGAGGATCTGGATGCAGCGATCAACCTCGTTGATCCGGCCGATCAACGGATCGACCTTGCCCTGCCGCGCCTTCTCGTTGAGGTTTACACAATAGGCTTCGAGCGCTTCGCCGCCCGTTTTTACGGGGGGTTTCTCTTCTTCCTCGGCGGCGCCTTTGGTCGGCCGTGCCTCGGAGGCGCCGGCCTTCTTGGCGATGCCGTGAGCGATGAAATTCACCGCGTCGTATCGGGTCATCTCCTGCTGCTGCAGGAAATAGGCGGCATGGCTCTCGCGCTCCGAGAAGATCGCCACCAACACATTGGCGCCGGTCACATCGTCACGGCCGGAGGACTGGACGTGAATGACCGCGCGCTGGATGACCCTTTGGAATCCAGCGGTGGGCTTGGCGTCTTCGCCATCGTCGACGACCAAGGATTTCAGGTCGGTGTCGACATACTGGGTCAGGCTCTTTTTCAGGGCTGGCAGGTCGACGTCGCAGGCCTTCATGACACCCGCCGCGTCGGTGTCGTCGAGCAGCGACAGGAGCAAGTGCTCAAGGGTGGCATACTCGTGCTTTCGCTGGTTCGCGAAGGCGACGGCGCGGTGCAAGGATTCTTCGAGGTTACGGGAGAACGATGGCAATGGGGGCCTCTCAATCCTTTTCCATGGTGCACTGGAGCGGGTGCTGGTGGCGTCTGGCAGTCTCGATCACTTGCGCGACCTTCGTCTCGGCGACTTCAAACGTAAAGACTCCGCATACGCCGACGCCGTTCTGATGGACATGCAGCATAATTTTAAGCGCGGCTTCCCTGGATTTGTTAAAAAATCGCTCAAGGATATAGGTCACGAACTCCATAGGTGTGTAGTCATCGTTGAGAATCAACACACGGTACATTGATGGCTTCTGGGTCTTGGTCTTCGTCTGAGTGACGACGGCCGTCCCGACGCCTATGGTCGAATTTCCTTGCTGCTTGTCCGCCACAACAGCTCTCCAACGCGGGGGCGATCGCCCGCAAACCGATTAGATATGGAAACTTGCGCGTATTGGAAGGCCCCATTCACGGGCAATGCCGTTCAACGACGGAAAGATCGCATTTCAGGCGGGGGTTTGGGTTAATGGCGACCCGGATTTGGCCAGTTCGCTCCAGAAGCCGCGGCCTTTGGGCACTGGGCAGATGATCAGACCCGGAAATCCAGGGCCGCCGCGATCGCAACGGCGAGGTCGGGCCAATGATCGAAGCGCTTATGGCGATCGGGTGCGCACGGGGCGATGGGGCGCAGTCGGTGGTCGGCGACCGATTGGAACCTGTGCACTCCAGGCGCCTCCAGCTCGACGGAGTCCAGGTTAGGCAGCAGATCGTCGACGAATGCCGTCCCCAGCCGCGTACGCCCCGCCATCGCCGCCACCGGACGCCCCTTCGGCCCCGCGCCGATTACAAGCGGGTAGGGCAGGCCGTTGTCGATCAGCCAACGGGCTCTGGCGGGCCGGCTGTGGGGCGGAGCGTTGGTGAGGATGACGATGGTGGCGTTGTCGGCCAGCGCGGCCAGGGCCTCGGGTGCGCCAGGTGCAACCTCCATCAGCTGCGGATTGCATTCAAAAAAGGCGTCGAACAGTTTCCGGCCATCCTTGACGTCGAGGTGGGTGGTCGCGCCCGGCCGATAGATATTTTGAAACAAGGCGAAGCGGTCGATCCGCATTTCCAGTCCATGGGTCCCGACGAACTGTTCGAACCCGCGCATGAAGAGACCCAGGACCTCGTCCACATCCACCACGACCAACGGCCGATCCGGATCGATCCGGAGGCCAAAGACTTCCGGTGGGAGTGGTGTGGCGTTCATGGCCGCTCCCCGTGGGCTAACGTCGGCTTAAGGATATTGCGGTCAGTAGCGTCCTGGAAGTTGTTTCGGGCGAATCGCATGGCCAAGACCGTCCTTATCGTCGAGGATAACGAGCTGAATATGAAGCTCTTTCGCGACCTGATCGAATCACTTGGATATGAGACTCTGCGCACGGGTGAAGGTCTGGCGGCTTTCAAGCTCGCGCGGGAACATCGGCCGGACCTGATTCTGATGGATATCCAGCTACCGGCAATGTCCGGCCTTGAGGTCACGCGCTGGCTGAAGGAGGACGCCGACCTGGCGGCGATTCCGGTTGTGGCGATAACGGCTTTCGCCATGCGGGGCGACGAGGAGCGAATCCGCGACGGAGGTTGCGCGGCCTACATAGCCAAGCCGATTTCCGTCTCTGGCTTTCTAGACACGATGAGGCGGTTTCTGGCCTGACCCATCGGCCGGCTAGGCATGTTCCGGCCTGCCTGAGCGGGAAGGTATCAGGCTATTTGATCTTGCCTTCGCGGAATTGCACGTGCTTGCGAACCACGGGGTCGTATTTCTTGACCACCATCTTTTCGGTCATGGTGCGGGCGTTCTTCTTGGTAACGTAGAAGAAGCCGGTGTCCGCCGTCGAATTGAGGCGGATCTTGATCGAAGCCGGTTTGGCCATGGCGAGTAACGTCCTGATTGCACGCGGCGTGGCGGCTGGAAAATGAAGAGCGGCGGAACATACGGATCGCGCGCCCAATGTCAATGTTTGTCCAATCTGGTTCGTCAGAGATGGACCAACTGCTGGCGCCCGCGCGCGAAACGCAGGGAAGGCGCCGGTCTGGTCGGATCGGCCAGGCGCAAAGGTATTTCACGAAGCACGAAGCGCGTGACGCTGGGCAGGTCGAGCTTCAGCGCTTCCTCGAGTTCGACCCAGACGATCTCGTCCAGTTCGCCGCAATCGGCCTGGCGCTCCAGGCTGAGCAGGCGATCGGCCTCGGCCATGAAGAACCGGGCATCGAAGCGCTTTGGCGAGGCGGCCGGGGTGATTGCGCGGGCTACGAATTCAAGGGCGTCGAGGTCGGGCATAGCGCCCTGGGCAAGGAACTCTCGCCAGGGTCCGTTGCCGGGGCGCGGCGGCGCGGGCCTCGCCAGCAACAGGCCCACCTCTTCGAAGGTCTCGCGAACCGCCGCTAGGGCAAGCGCCCGGCAGCGCGACGGGGAAGCTGTCTTGCCCAACCGCGCCGCCACGTCGTGCCGCAGCTCGGTGGCGGAAGGGGCGTGATAATCGCCGCGGTCGACCCGTCCACCGGGGAACACCCACTTGCCCGGCATGAAATTGTGCCCGCCGTTGCGCCTACCCATCAGGACCCGTGGCTGGGGGGCGGTGCGATTGATGATGATCAGGGTCGCGGCGTCACGTGGCCTGACGGGCCGCTTCCCCGCCCGGAGCGGGTCGGGCCTCGGGGAATCTACATCTTCAAAGGCGTCGTTGGTCATCGGACGACATTAGTCCGGCCATTGGGAGGGATGAAAGTCTGCCCTTGGGGCAGGGCCGCGCAATCGTCTATCGCCGCCGCCCAGGCTTGCCAGGACGTCCGCCCGGCCTGGCCCGGCCACGCAGGCCAAGCCGTGGCTTGGGCGCGCTCTTGTCCGCCGCCTCCGGTTCGCTGAGCATCTCCAGCAACAGTCCACCGGTAATTGGGGTCGCCTCCCTCAGTTTCACCGAAACCTGGCGCCCAAGCCGCCAGCGGGCGCCGGTGCGTTCTCCGACCAGGGCGTGCAGATGATCATCGTGGATGAAATACTCGTCGCCCAGTGTCGATACCGGAATCAGTCCGTCGGCGCCGGTGTCGTTCAGGCGTACGAACAGGCCAAACCGGGTGACCCCCGTTATGCGGCCATCGAACGTCGCGCCAACCTTGTCCTCCAGAAACGCCGCCACATAGCGATCGATGGCGTCGCGTTCGGCCGCCATCGCCCGGCGCTCGGCGACGGTGATGTGTTCGGCGGTGTCCTTGAGGTGGGCGATATCGCTGTCGCTCAGCCCGTCGTCGCCAAGACCCAGCGCCCGGATCAGCGCCCGGTGCACGACCAGGTCCGCATAGCGCCGGATCGGCGAGGTGAAGTGCGCGTAACGATCCAGATTGAGCCCGAAGTGGCCGATGTTCTCGGCCGAATAGATCGCCTGCATCTGGGTGCGCAGCACCACCTCGTTGACGATCTCGCCGTGCGGACCGCCGCGCGTCTCGTCCAGAAGCCGGTTGAAGCGCTCGGTGCGGGCCGGCTCTCCCTTGTTCCATGGCATGTCCACGGTGGCGAGAAAGTCCGCCAGCGCCTGCAGCTTCTCGGCGCTCGGCGCGTCGTGGATGCGATAGATCAACGGTGTCCGGCGTTGTTCAAGCGTTTCGGCCGCGCTGACGTTGGCCTGGATCATGAACTCTTCGATCAGCTTATGCGCTTCGAGCGAGCGGCGCGGGGTGATGGCCGCCACCTCGCCTTCCGGGTTGAGCAGGATTCGCCGTTCGACCGACTCGATATCCAGCGGCGAGCGCCGGTCTCGTCCGGCCTTGAGCACGGCGTAGGCGGCCCACAGCGGCTTCAGGACCGGTTCGAGCAGGGGGCCGGTGGCGTCGTCGGGTCGGCCATCGATCGCCGCCTGGGCCTGTTCATAGGACAGCTTGGCCGCCGATCGCATGAGTCCTCGGACGAACCGGTGGCCGCGCTTTCGGCCGTCGGCGCCGAACACCATCCGCACCGCCATGCAGGCGCGCGCCTCACCCTGTTTCAGTGAGCACAGCCCGGCCGACAGCCGTTCGGGAAGCATGGGCTCCACCCGGTCCGGGAAATACACGCTGTTGCCCTTTTCGCGCGCCTCGCTGTCCAGGGCGGAGCCCGGGCGGACATAGGCGGCCACATCGGCGATCGCGACCCAGACGATCCAACCGCCGGGGTTGGCGGGATCATCGTCGGGCTCGGCGTAGACGGCGTCGTCGTGATCACGGGCGTCCGCCGGGTCGATGGTGATCAACGGCAAATCACGCAGATCGGTGCGAGCCTTCAAGGTCGGCGCCTCGGCGGCCAGGGCTTCAGCCTCGACGGCGTCGGAGAAGCCGGTCGGCAGGCCATGAGTGTGTATCGCCACCAGCGACGCCGCGCGCGGATCGTCTTCCCGGCCCACAACCTCCAGCACCTTGCCCCTGCGGGGGCCATGCGGCCGGTCGGCCGAGCCGCCGACCTGGGCCAGAACCAGATCGCCATCACGCAGATCGGCGCCTTCGGCGTCGGTCAGGATCAGGCTTTCCTTCGACCGGCGGTCCACCGGCTCGACGCGGATTTCCCGGTGGGATTTTCGAACCACGCCAAGCACGCGATGCGCGCTTTGACCCAGGCGTTTGATCAGCCGAGCTTCGCGATCGCCGGACTCGACAGTCTCGAATCGCACCAGCAACCGGTCGCCCAGGCCCGGCGCTCCGGCCTTGGCCTCGTCCTGACCGGGAGCGAGACGGATTGCCGGCGAATCCCGCGCGGCTTTGACCAGACGGACATAGAGGTCGCCATCGGTGTCGCGCTCGACCACGTCCACCACGCCCACGGGCGGCAGCGTCTCGGCGGTCACACGTGTCTTGCGGGCGGGTGGGGCTCGCCGACGTCCAGGCGGGCGGGGTTTGGCCATGATCAGACCAGGCCCCGCCGGATTTCGCCCGGTTGCGGTCGGGTCAAGAAACCTTCTTCCGCGCCGCCGGGGCCTTGGCTTTCGCGGCGGCCCGCTTGGGTTTGGCGGCCGGTTTCGCCGGCTTGGACGTCGCGGCCGCCTTCGGCTTTGCCACCGCCGCGGGACGCTTGACGGGCTTTTTCTTGCCTCCGGGCTGCGCCTCCCGCGCGTCGATCAGGGCCACGGCCTCCTCCAGGGTCAACAGAAGAGGATCGGCCCCCTTCGGCAGGTTGGCGTTGGTGGCCTCGTGCTTGATATAGGGACCGTAGCGGCCCGCCAGCACCTTCACCGGCTTTCCACTGACCGGATGCGCGCCAAGTTCCTTCAGCGCCGCCGAACCCTCGCCGGTCCGGCCACCCCGTCCGGCCTTCTTTTCCGCCAGGACTACAACCGCGCGGTTCAATCCCACTTCAAACACTTCGTCGGCATTGGCCAGATTTGCATAGGCGCCGCCGTGCTGGACATAGGGGCCATAGCGACCGATGCCGGCCAGGATTATGCCGCCGTCTTCCGGGTGGGCGCCGACCTCCCGGGGCAGGCTGAGCAGACGTAGCGCCTTGTCCAGGTCGATGCCGGCCGGTGGCCAATCCTTGGGCAGGCTGGCGCGTTTGGGCTTGTCCGCCACCTGTTCCACATAGGGGCCAAACCGGCCGTTCTTCAGCCAGATAGCCGCGCCGGTTGCCGGATCGACGCCCAGTTCCCGATCGCCCGGCGTCTCACTCTCGTCGCCTTCGGACGAGGCGATCGGCCGGGTGAATTTGCATTCCGGATAGTTCGAACAGCCGATGAAGGCGCCATAGCGGCCGGTCTTCAGCGACAGTCGGCCGGCCCCGCAGCTTGCGCAACCTCGCGGGTCCGTGCCGTCCGCCTTGGGTGGAAAGATGTGCGGCCCCAGCGCCTCGTTGAGCGAATCCAGGATCTGGGTGGTGCGCAACTCGCCGATTTCACCAACCGAGGCATGGAAATCCGTCCAGAACTCCCTCAGCAGCGCCTTCCAGTTCAGGTCTCCGGCCGAAACCAGATCAAGCTTCTCTTCGAGGGCGGCGGTGAAGTCGTATTCCACATAGCGTTTGAAGAACTGCTCTAGAAAGGCGGTGACCAGGCGTCCGGCGTCCTCGGGCACGAACCGGTTCTTATCCATCCGCGCATAGCCGCGGTCACGCAGCACCGTGAGGATTGAGGCGTAGGTGGAGGGGCGGCCGATCCCCAGCTCCTCCATCTTCTTCACCAGGCTGGCTTCGGAATAGCGCGGCGGCGGCTCGGTGAAATGCTGATCGGCCCGGGCGGCGAGCACCTTGGCGTCCGCGCCTTCCTTGACCGGCGGCAGTCGCCCGCCGTCCTCGTCCGCGGCGTCGTCGCGCCCTTCCTCATAGACGGCCAGATAGCCTGGAAACAGCACCACCTGGCCGGTGGCCCGAAGACCCGTCTGGCCGTCGGCGCTTTCCAGGTCGATGGCGGTGCGCTCGATGCGCGCCGACTCCATCTGCGAGGCGATCATGCGCTTCCAGATCAGTTCGTAAAGGCGGCCCAGATCCGACTCCAGGCGCAGCCGGCCCGGATTGCGTTCCAGGCTGGTCGGGCGAATCGCTTCGTGAGCTTCCTGGGCGTTCTTGGCCTTGACCTTGTAGAGGCGCGGGGTCTCAGGAACGTATTCCGTGCCATACAGGCTGGAGATCACGCTTCGGGCCTCGGTCAGGGCCTCGGGCGCGGACTGCACGCCATCGGTCCGCATATAGGTGATCAGGCCCACCGTTTCGCCGCCGATATCGATCCCCTCATAGAGTTTCTGAGCGGCCTGCATCGTGCGTTGGGCGGAGAAGCCCAGTTTCCGGGACGCTTCCTGTTGCAGGGTCGAGGTGGTGAACGGCGGCGGCGGGCTGCGCCGGGCCGGCTTCTTCTCCACCGCGGCGACGGTGAATGTCGCTGCTTGCACCGCGGCCCTGGCGGCGGTGGCGATCTGCTCGTTCGGCAGGTCGAAGCGCCCGAGCTTCTTGGCTTCGTGCTTCACGAGGCGAGCGAGGAATGGATCGCTGCCCGCCGCGACGTCCGCGTCGACCGACCAGTATTCTTGTGTCCTGAACGCTTCGATCTCGATCTCGCGATCAACGATCAGCCGCAGGGCGACCGACTGCACCCGGCCGGCGGAGCGGGAGCCGGGCAGTTTGCGCCAAAGCACGGGCGAGAGCGTGAAGCCCACCAGATAGTCTAAAGCCCGGCGCGCCAGATAGGCGTCCACCAGCTCCATATCGATGGCCCGGGGATGCTTCATCGCCTCGGTCACGGCCGATTTGGTGATGGCGTTGAACACCACCCGCTCGACGGCCGCGCCTTTCACCGCCTTGCGGCGGTTGAGATCCTCCAGCACGTGCCAGCTGATCGCCTCGCCCTCGCGATCGGGGTCGGTGGCCAGGATCAGGCGGTCGGCGCCCTTCAGCGCCGTGGCGATGTCGGCCAACCGCTTGGCCGATTTGCTGTCGACCTCCCAGCTCATGGCGAAATCGTCGTCGGGCCGCACGGAGCCGTCCTTGGAGGGCAGGTCCCTCACGTGGCCATAGGAGGCGAGCACCGTGTAGCCCGGCCCAAGATAGCGGTTGATGGTCTTGGCCTTGGCCGGACTTTCGACGACGACGACGTTCATGCTGGGGATTGGAGGTGGTCTTTTCAGGTTGGGCGCCGTCCAAAAAGGGGGCGATGCGGTGGCAAAGTGGGGGCGACCCCCGGTCCGTGTCAACGTGCGCCCCGCCGAACGGTTTCGCGGCGCGACAGAAACGCCAGGGGTCTACAGCCGAATCGCGAGACCGCCGGGGACCAGTTCGACCCTGCCGGCGACGGCCATTTCCATCAACGCCGCCAACACCTTCGACACCGGTGCGCCGGTCTCCCGCGCCAGCGTGTTGATGGCGGTGGGGTCGGTGAAAGCATGGATTCGAGAGTCGCCACCAGAGCTTCATCTCCCACCTCGACAGCGCCGGAGCTGTCGATCGGGATGAAACCGGGCGTCCCGCCCTCATCTTCCGCGAAGCCGGGAAGGCTGTCCAGCACCCGCAGCACATCGTCGGCATCCTCGACCAGCGTGGCGCCTTGGCGAATCAGGTCATTGGCGCCGCGCGATCGGGGATCGAGCGGCGAACCGGGTACGGCGAACACCTCGCGACCCTGTTCTCCCGCCAGGCGGGCGGTGATCAGGGACCCTGACCTGAGTTCCGCCTCGACCACGATCACACCCCGCGACAGGCCCGAGATGATCCGATTGCGCCGCGGAAAATCGGCGGCCTTGACCCCGGCTCCGATCGGCCGTTCCGAGACGATGCAGCCCCTCTGGCGCACCGCCTCGTGCAGGTCGGCGTTCTCCGGTGGATAGATATCGTCCACACCGCCGGCCAGCACGGCCACCGTGCCGCCTTTCATTCCGCCCTGATGCGCGGCGGTGTCGATGCCGCGGGCCAGGCCCGAGACCACCACCCAGCCGGCTTCGCCAAGTGCGGTGGCGAGGTCGCGGGCGAAACGCCGGCCCGCCGCCGAGGCTATCCTCGCCCCGACGATGGCGACCATTTTTCGGGCCAGCAGCGTCTCGTCGCCAAGCACCCAGAGCACCGGCGGCGGCGGGTCCACGACGGCCAAAGGCAACGGAAAGCCCGGATCGCGGCCGACCACCAGACGCGCGCCCAGGGCGGCGCCAGCGTTCAGTTCGGCCCTGGCCTCATCGACGGTCTGAATGCGGAGCGCCTGGCCGCGTCCGCCCCGCCGCGCCAGGTCGGGCAGGGCGCGCAGGGCGGCTCCGGCGGACCCGAACTGGTCGATCAGGCGCGCGAATGTCACCGGCCCAACCGAATCGGTCCTGGCCAGCCGCAGCCAATTCAGCTGCTCCTCCCCATCCATGGCCTGGGTTTTCAAGCGCCCGCGCTTGCCTTGGAACTGCCGATCCGCGGTTCCTGACCCTTCAGAAGCTGCCGGATATTGGCCTCGTGCCGCAGAAAAATCAGCACCGCCATGCCTATGGACAGCCAGAGGCGCGCGGGAGTCGATTGATGCAGAACGACAAACCAAACCGGCGTCAAAAAAGCGGTGATCAAGGCGGCGAGCGACGAAAAGCGAAACGCCAGCGCCATGGCGATCCAGGTGGCTCCGGCGGCCAGACCCACGGGCCAGGCGACGCCGAACAGCACGCCGAAGAACGTCGCCACGCCCTTGCCACCCTTGAAACCCAGCCAAACCGGGAAGATGTGACCGATAAACGCCGCCCCGCCAGCGACGACGGCCGCCAGCGGCGAGATCAAGGCGCCGGCGGTCAACGCCGCCGCCGCGCCCTTGCCGCCGTCCCCCAGTAAGGTGATCAAGGCCAGGTCGCGCCGGCCGGTGCGCAGCACGTTGGTCGCGCCGATATTCCCCGAGCCGACTTTACGAATGTCTCCGGCCCCCCCGAGGCGGGTGGCGATCAGACCGAAAGGTATCGAGCCGAGCAGATATCCCCCGCACAGGCAGGCCGCGAGCGCCATCACCGGACTTTGCAAAAACGTCATGGGGGCAACCTACGGCAACTATCGTCTTGCGCAAATAGCCTTCCAACAATCCCGGCGGACAGGCTCACGAGTCGCCGAACACCACCCGTCCATCCACCAGCGTCATCAGCACCTGCCCCTGCAGGCGGCGGCCATCGAAGGGGGAATTCTTGGACTTCGAGGTAAGCATCGCCGCGTCGATCAGCCTGGGGGTGTCGATATTGACTAGGATCAGGTCGGCCGGCGCGCCGACGCTCAGCCGGCCAGCGGCCAGGCCGATGGCTTTGGCGGGCGCCAGGGTGACGGTTTCGATCAGCCGGAGCAGCGGAATCCGTCCTTCGTGGTAGAGGGTAAGAAGGGCCGGCAGCAGGGTTTCCAGGCCGATGGCGCCCGGCGAGGCCTCATCGAACGGCAGCCGCTTTTCCTCCGGCGGAGCCGGCGCGTGGGCCGAGACCACGATGTCGACCAGGCCCGAGGCCACCGCCTCGATCAGAGCCAGCCGGTCGTCTTCGCCGCGAAGGGGCGGCGTCAGTTTCCAGAAGGTGCGATAGTCGCCGATATCGAGTTCATTGAACGTCAGGTGATTGATCGAAGCGGTGGCGATTACCGGCAGGCCCGCGGCCTTGGCCCGCGCCAGGCTGGCCAGCGGGGCGGCGGCGCTGATCTGATCGACCATCAGCCGCGCGCCGGTCAGCCCCGCCAGGGCGATATCGCGCTCCAGCATGATCGTCTCGGCTTCCACCGGCTCGGATGACAGCCCCATGCGCCCCGAAAACTCGCTTTCGGTGGCCGCGGCGCCGGCCGTCAGCCAAGGGTCGGCAGGG
The DNA here is from genome assembly GCA_043784385.1 of Caulobacteraceae bacterium. Lineage (GTDB taxonomy): Bacteria > Pseudomonadota > Alphaproteobacteria > Caulobacterales > Caulobacteraceae > Acaudatibacter. Next base: position 18,240 of record JAYVYH010000055.1, read on the forward strand.
CGATGAGCCACCAGAACTCCCAGGCCGCCAGCATAGGCCAGAATCCGGCGCATCACCCGCGAATCGATGATCGGATGATCGGCGTCCGTAACGAAGACACAGCCGGCCTCGCGCATCAGGCCGATTTCGGCCATCGCCTTGCCCTGGCAGCCCTTGGTGGCGGCGCCGGCCGGATAGACATGCACCAGTTCGATGTCGCGGGCGCGCCGCAGGATGAAATCGACCACTGCCGGGTCATCGACCACCGGATCGGTGTCGGGCTGCACCACGATCGAGGTCACGCCACCCGCCGCCGCGGCCCTGGCCGCCGATTTCAGGGTCTCCTTCGGCTCATTGCCCGGCTCGCCGGTCTTGACGCGCAGATCGATCAGGCCGGGGCAGAGCAGGGCGCCGTCGGCGTCGATCACCCTGACGTCGGCCGGCAGGCCGTCCAGATTGGCCCCGTGGCTGACCCGCGTGATCACGCCCTCGGCGACCAGGATCGCGCCCGGCCCATCATATCCCGAGGCAGGATCGACCATCCTGGCGTTCTGGAAGGCTATCAGGCCGGGCGCGAGGGTCATCGATTGTCCAGCCGCGCGGCCAGGGACGCCAGCACCGCCATGCGCACGGCCACGCCCATCTCCACCTGATCCTGGATCAGGCTAACCTTGAGGTCGTCGGCAACATCCGAATCAATTTCAACGCCGCGATTCATCGGGCCGGGATGCATCACCCGAGCGCCGGGCGCGGCCAGGGCTAGCTTCTCGCGATCCAGTCCCCAAAGGCGGAAATATTCCCGCATCGACGGCACTAGGGCGCCTTGCATGCGCTCGAGTTGCAGGCGCAGCATCATCACCACGTCCGCCCCGGCGATGCCGAGTCTCATGTCGTGAAATACCTTCACACCCCACCGTTCGGCACTGGCGGGAATCAAGGTCGGGGGTCCGACCACCCGCACATTGGCTCCGAGCATGGTCAGAAGGGCGATGTTCGAGCGCGCCACCCGGCTGTGGGCCACGTCGCCGCAGATCGCCACGGTCAGCCCCCCGATATATCCGAAGGCCCTGCGCATGCTCAGCGAATCCAGCAGGGCCTGAGAGGGATGTTCATGCTGGCCGTCGCCGGCGTTGACCACGCTGCAGTCGACTTTCTGCGACAGCAGCGACGCCGCGCCCGAGGAAGCGTGGCGGATGACCAGGATGTCGGGCTGCATGGCGTTCAGGGTCACCGCGGTATCGATCAGGGTCTCGCCCTTCGAGATCGACGACGAGCGGGGACTCATGTTCACCACGTCGGCGCCCAGGCGCTTGCCGGCCAGTTCGAAAGAGCTCTGGGTGCGCGTCGAGGCCTCGAAAAACAGATTGACCAGGGTGCGCCCCTTCAGAAGGTCGGTCTTCTTGGTCTTCTGGCGATTGAGGTCGACGAACAGGTCGGCCAAGTCGAGGATCGCCGCCACCTCGACGGGATCAAGATCGGTCACCGAAAGGAAATGGCGTTTCGGAAACGGCGCCGCCTTGGCGCGGATGTGATCGGAGGCGGGCGCTGTGGCGGTCATTAAAACCGTTGTCTAGGCGCGATCAGGGATTTGGGGAAGACGCCACTGGGGCGGGACGTGATCTCATTCGGTCGAGCGCGCCTTGCAGGATCCACGCCGCCGCCATCTTGTCCACCACCTCGGCGCGGCGCCCCCGCGTGGTGTCCGCTTCGCTGATCAGCACCCGGTTGACTGCGGCGCTGGACAGCCGCTCGTCCCAATAGGCGATCGGCAGATCCCGTAGGCGCAGCAGGTGTCGCCCGAAGGCGCGCACCGACTGGCATTTCGGTCCCTCAGTTCCATCCATGTTCACCGGCAGGCCGATGACCAGGCCCAACGCGCCACGCTTGGCCATCAGCGCGAACAGCACCTCGACATCCTCGGTGAACTTGGTGCGTTTGATCAAGCCCAGTGGACTGGCGATCATCAGCGAGGTGTCGGAAACCGCGACGCCGATGGTCTTGGTCCCCAGGTCAAGCCCCGCGATCGGCGCGCCATTCCCCAAGGCGGACGGCAGGTCAGTAAGGTCGAGAATGGGCATACGAGAGGAGGGTTTCCAGCGGGTCCGTCGAGGCCATATCATGTGAGCAGGTTTTCCGGACGTCTGGAATTGACGCGGCTTCAGCAATTGCGGTGACAGTGAGTATAATTGACATGCCCGGTCGCTTGACGTGGTCGCGAGGCATGGCCGGGGTCGCCCGCGTCGTGTTTCCCGGTGTCGCTCACCATGTGACGCAGCGCGGTAACGGCCGCGCGGACATTCTTCGGCGACGACTACAACCTCTACCGAACCCTGCTGGCCGAAAACTGCGCGGCCGCCGGCGTCGAGGTCTGGGCCTGGGTGCTGAATTCATCGCCGGCCTGGAACGCCAGAGCGGCGCCTGCGACCTGCCAAACCGGGACCAAAGGGGAAAGCGAAGGATGAAAGCGGGAACCCAGAGTTAGATGCACTGTCACCGTAATCCCGGTAATCCCGGGTGACATCGATCGCGACAGCGGTGCGAACGCGCTCTATGTCAGCTATGTCTACGATGTGCTGAAACGGGTGACATCGATCGGGGAGAACGGCGCGACCTCGGGCGTGGGTCTGCTGGCGAGCTATGGCTATGACAGCCTGGGACGGCGCCAGACGGTGACGCGGCCGGGCGGAACGGGCGCCAGCACCAGCTATGCCTTCGATGGGGCAAGCCGACTGCAACGCTGACGCCGGCGGGGGCTTCGGCCTGGGGTGGTTCACGCTACCGCTACACCGGCCAGATCGAGATCCCAGAAGCGCAACCCTACCACTACAAGGCTAGGGTCTATGACCCAGCGTTGGGGCGGTTCTATCAGATCGATCCGGTCGGATACGCCGACAACGTCAACGACTATGCCTATGTGGGCGACGATCCGGTCAACGAGTTCGACCCAAATGGGCTGGCGACCGGGCAAGTGACCGACCCGGGACTCATTCATTATACAGGTGGGCCGGAATGCGGAGCAGATTCGCCAACCGTGGGGTGCGAAATCCTAGTTACTCCTGAACGATCATCAATTCAGACGATACTCGACGTTGAGCGTCAGATGGTTTTAGGAGTCGCAGGGCTCTTTGGTGGTGGAGGTGAAGGAGAACGAAATGGGAAGACACCGCCAAATATACAGTGCACGGCAGCGGCCCGGCCTGTTGGCCTAGACGGATATGCTGCGGGCGTTGCCTCGGCGGCGGGCATGACTGCAAATTTTGCATCCGGCACTGGCCCGCATGATCGGACCTTTGGCCCCGGTTCAGTGGAGTCGAGCATGATGGCGAATTCTGTCGGCGTGGCACGAGCGCGCCGGGTTCAAGGTTTCTGACCTCGGGCGTGCGGTTTCGGCCAAAAGCGTTTGGCGTCATCGAAATCTTTTAGCGCTCGATGGGCCGCCGATATTAGACGCGGTTCATGCTTGGCGATGCGAGCGTCCAGGCTGCCCGGGCTGGGATGTCCGGCGACAATCTTTTTAGCTCCCACCAGATCGTTGAGTTCGCCCAGGCGATCGAGCAAAGCCTTAATCGCCTTGAGGAAAGCGGCGGCCCTGGTGGCTTTCTCCGGGAAGAGACCGTCGAAAACGTCCGCAGCATATCGGAGAGTTTTGGCCGCGATCCTTAACTTGTGCCGTTTCGCAGAGCTCAACTGATCGAAGCCTCGAGTTCGACCGCGCACATTGAGGCGGGCGTGGTCGAGCGCCACGGCGGCGAAATCGACGATTGAACGATCCCGTCCGTTGGCATCGTTCGGGTCAACTGTCAGTGGGCCGAGCTCGATCAAAGCCAGACCATCTAGGAGTATGGCGGACAGGCGATCGCTTTTGGCCGCCGCTCGCGCGGCCTCGTAAGCGCGACGACGGTCCAGCAGCAGCCGTCCGTGCAGGATCGCGGACTTGGACGTGCCTCTCGTTGGCGAATTCTTTCGCACGAGGGGGCCGGCGAGAAACACTTCTAGGTCGCGCGCCGCGTCGAGTTTGGCCGAGATCCACTTCAGCTCGGCGACGAGACCCTTCCCGCGAGCGCTCGCGGCCACGGGCTCGAAAATGTCGATCGTGCTTCGCAACCTGCGTATTGCCATCCGCATCTGGTGGATAGTTTCCCCCGCGGGCCGCACCTTAAGTTCTTCAGCGTTGGCCGCGATCTGTCGCAGCGCCGCCAAGCCGATCGCCGTAAACGCTTCCCCCGCGCTCATCGTCTCACTGAGCGTTGGAGGCGCGAAGTGTCGGCCGCCTTTTGCCACGGGGTCGACCAGCGCAAAGCCTCGATCTGCCTTCGTCACGAATGACGGGCGCAACGAGAACGACGCGCGCAGGCTCGTCGCTAGTTCGAAGAGCGCCCCGACAGGACCAGACTTCAGTTCGAGCTCCAACTCGCCGAACGCCAAGATGTGCTCGCCAATCTTTGCCTCGCGATAGTCGAGGCTGACCTCGACGACCGCCCCACCGCTTCCCACCATGAACACTCGCCGGTCGGCGTCCACCTCGAACAAACGCTCGAGAACGCGCTCACCCAGAACCGAACCGACCGGAGTGTTTCCAGGAAGGCGTAGGTCTGGCGTCTCGCCACTCACCTCCGCTTCCCATTCGTCGCGTCCAGCGCCCTTGCCCTTCCAGTCCGATTTGACCGTCTGGGTCGACAGGCTGCCGTCTCCGCGAACGCGCAATGAGTATCCCGCACCGCGCAGCGCGCGATCCGGCGTGTCGAAATAGATCGATCTTAAATGGCGAGAGGCCAGGCTGGCGCTGGGGAGCAAGTAGGCGAGGATTGCTTCGGCCTGAACGCCATCGACGAGAAACTTCAGCTCGATCTCCCGATTTCTGTCGGTCAGGATCCAACCTCCATCGAACGATAGTCCCGCAAACAATTTCGCACAATAAGTTAACCTAGAAGCGAATATAGTAATAAAGGTAGAAAAAATTCCTTGCTATCTCCTTTTTTTACGCGCTTCGGCTTCCAGTATTTTATTTGCGCAAACTTGGGATCAATTGGTAGCTCCGCTCGTTGCCTTTTGGCGGAACGATAAGTTGTCAGCCTTGTGGCCACTTTCGCCAAACAGGGGTCGGATGAGCGGGGGTGTTCCACCCGTTGCTCCCAGTCGACGTGAAGGGAAATAAAATGGAAACCGACAGCAAGCTAAAACGGTTCACTCGCAGCATGCGCGTCAGGTCGCTTCGGCGACGGCATGGACAGTTCCCGGTGCGACTTTGGTGGTGAACAATCTTACGATCAACTAACCGAACGGTGACCCCGCCTAGCCCTGGATGGCCGGACGGGGTCTCACTTTCCGATCCCGCCGTTTGGACTCCACTGGCGGGCAGGTGGCCCACTTTGAGGTAGCACAGATGAACTATCAAACGCTGCTTGTGCATTTGGAACTCGGACACTCGAATGCGGACTTGCTACGAGTCGTGGGTGATATCGCGGATCGATTCAAATCCGCGGTGATTGGTATCGCCGCTTGTGAGCCCGCTCAGAATATATACGGGGGTGTCGACATTTACAGCTCGTATGTCTTTGGAGACTTGGTCGCGATTGATCACGAGGAAATCAGAAAGCAAGTCACCGCAGCCGAAGCCGAATTTCGCGGTGCACTTGAGAAACATTCAAAATCTATCGAATGGCGATCGGCGGTTATGTCCCTGACGCCCTCCAGTTACGTAGCGACCCAGGCACGGTGCGCAGATCTGCTGATTACAAAAGCGGCGACCAGCGCCTCCCTCGACGCGTGGCGGCACGCGAATACCACCGATCTGATCATGGAAGCGGGCCGACCTGTCCTGATCGTGCCACTCCACGTAGACCGGCTCGGGCTGGAGCGTATCGTAGTGGCATGGAAAGACACGCGGGAGGCGAGGCGTGCGGCGCTCGACGCCTTGCCGTTCCTTAAACTGGCCACGCATGTCGCCGTTGTTGAGATCGCCCCCGAAGCGGAGCTTGCTTCGGCCCGTGTCCGTGTCCGGGATGTAGTGGGATGGTTGAAGCAGCACGATGTCGTGGCCGAAGCCATTCCGGTAGCTGCGGCCGGAGCCAACGCAGATCAACTCAATGAAATAGTCAACAATCATAGAGCCGATCTGATCGTCGCGGGGGCCTATGGCCATAGTCGGTTTCGAGAGTGGGCTCTCGGGGGAGTTACACGCGATCTGCTGCTTGGCGCGGAAATTTGCTCGCTGGTATCCCGATAAAGGCGCGACGACTGGCGCCATAGCCCCACAGCTGATCTCAATCCCGCGCGCCCCAACTCTGCGACACCCCGATATCTCCGATATCCGGAGACACGATATATAATCGACGTGCGGCGGTGTGAGGCCAACCATGACCTGCATGGCGCGTCTGGCCCGTGTTGTGATGGAGCGGACCTCTCACCATGTCGCCCAGCGTAGGAACTGTCGGCAGACAGTGTTTTTCTCCGATGACGACTATGGAACCTGCAAGGCCCTGCTGGCTGAGGGCTGCGCGGCGGCGGACGTGGCGATCTGGGCCTATTGCCTGATGCCCAATCACGTCCATTTGATCCTGGTTCCCGGCGACACGGACGGCCTGCGGGCGGCGTTGTCGGATACGCATCGGCGCTATTCCCGGGGTGCGAATTTCCGCGAGGGGTGGCGGGGCTATCTTTGGCAAGGCCGCTTCGCTTCCACGCCGATGGACGACGGGCATCTGATGGTGGCGGCGCGGTATGTGGAACTCAACCCGGTTCGCGCGAAGCTGGCGGCGCGGGCCGAAGACTGGCCATGGTCGAGCGCCAGGGCGCATCTGACGGGCCGGAACGATGAAATGGTAGACGCGACGCCGCTGCTGGAACGCGAGCCCGACTGGGCGAGGTTTCTGGCCGAGGGGCTGGATCCCCAGGTCCATGCCGCCATCCAGTCGGCGGAACTCACCGGCCGGCCTCTGGGTGACGATGCGTTCACCGCCCGTCTGGAGCACAGCCTTGGCCGCACGCTGACCCGCCGGAAACCGGGCCGCAAACCCAGGCCCGCCGCCGAGCGTCAGGCGGCGGTGCTGTGAGGAGGCGAGGGTTGAGAGGATGTAGCGTCCCTGGATATACGAAAGGTCGAGCCGAGGACGGTGGAGCGCCGAACCGCTTCGGGTCGAACCATGTCGTATCAGCATGATGCAGGCAGCGACCGCACGCGGCTGACGTATCCGGACACCGGTACGAACGCGCTGTACATCAGCTATGTTACGGTGTGCTGAACCGTGTGACATCGATCGGGGAGAATGGCGCGACTTCGGGCGTGGGTCTGCTGGCGAGCTATGGCTATGATGGGGCCAGCCGGTTGCAGAGCTTGATCCAGAGCCTGGCCGGAACGGCGGCGGTGACCTACACCTTCGGCTACAGCGCCTCGAGCCAGACCCTGACGCGGTCGCTGACCAACGACGCCTACACGGCGCATCCGGCGGCGGCGGCGGCGGCGGCCAGCTATGTGGCCAACGGCCTGAACCAGTACGCCAGCGTCAGCGGAACAAACTTCACCCATGACGCAAGAGGCGACCTGACGTCGGATGGAACCCGGGCCTTCACCTACAGCCTGGACGACCAGCTGCTGACCGGCTCGGCGCCGACGGCGACCACCTTGGCCTACGACCCGCTGGGCAGGCTGCAGACCCAGACCACGCGCGGGGCGGCGACGGCGTTCCTGTATGACGGGTCCGATGTGGTGGGGGAATACGACGGGGCGGGTAACATCCTGCGGCGCTATGTGCTGGGTCCTGGAGTGGACGAGCCGGTGGTGTGGTACGAGGGGGCCGGAACCGCCACGCGGCGGTGGCTGGCGGCGGACCACCAGGCTCGATCATCGCCTGGTCGGACCAGAACGGCGTGGCGGGGGCCAGCTACGCTTACGGCGCCTATGGCGAGCCGCTGACACCCGCGGGAGCCCTGGCCTGGGGCGGATCGCGGTATCGCTACACGGGCCAGATCGAGATTCCGGAAGCCCGGCTCTATCACGACAAGGCCCGAGCCTATGATCCGGGGCTGGGACGTTTCGTGCAGATCGACCCGGCGGGCTATGCCGATAACCTCAACGCTTCTGCCTATGTGGGCGACGATCCGGTCAATGACTTCGACCCGACGGGACTGGCGACCGGGCAAGTGACCGACCCGGGTCTCGTCCACTATACCGGTGGCCCGGAAGGGCTCTCGCCTCCCGAGGAACTAGTGGTAACTGCGAACAGACAGGGTTTCGGCACACATGGCGCATCGACTTTGGCTACTCCGGCTGGGGTAGCTGAAGAACATGAAGCACCAACCGAAGAATTAGTGGTTACCGCTAAAAATCTGACTTATAAGACTGCCAAGTGTGTACTCAATCACTTTGGCTTAAATATCGCTGGGTTAGGCTTCTCAGCGGCTGGGCTACCGATTATTTCTACCGGAGTTAAGACGGGTGGCGCCACTCCGGGCACATCTTTGGCATCGCGTTATTCGCGGCAGATTCTCGGAGGCACTCGACTCCCATTCAAAGTATATGCGCCCACTTTTAAGGTTCTAGCTAACGATGTGGTCAGATCTGTATCCGAAGGCGGTCTCCGATTGAGTGAAGGTGCCGTAACAAACTTGGCTGGGAAGGCAGTCGGTAGAGCCATTCCATTCGTGGGTGAAGCGCTCTTGGCCTATGATGCCGTGTCCATTGCCGCTTGTGTCGCTGGTAATTAAGGCGGCGGCTATGGATTTCGACGGCAAGTTACTTACGGTATTGCGCAGGTCACTGGAGGATCGTCGTGTTCAAAATTTTTTACAACTGGGTGATTCGGCTAGATTTATTAGAGATACCCAACTAGATTCAGAAGACATTGTTTATATTCTGAGGGATATAAGCCAGATATTTAACTTAAAAACCCCCCGAGGGAAGCCCGCTCGATCTTTTTGGAAACTGTCTCTGTTTCGTTCCAGGACGCCCCGGTATGAGATAAGCGATTTTACTATTGCCGAACTCCGGAGCATGGTCGTTTCTGGTCGATGGAGTCCTAGCGTGTTCGTTGAGCTTCATTGATATCCAGGGACAGATATCCGGGAACACAAACCGCAAATAGCCACCTAAAGGCTGGCAACCGCACGCGACTGACGTTCCCAGAGACCGGTGCGAACGCCCTTTATGTCAGCTATGTCTACGACGTGCTGAACTGGGTGACATCGATTGGCGAGAACGGCGCGACCTCGGGCGTGGGTCTGCTGGCGAGCTATGGCTACGACAGCCTCCGGCGCCGCCAGACGGTGACGCGTGCGGGGCGACGATGACGTTCCTGTATAACGGGTCGAGAAACATCCTCGTGGCAATCAATTGTAAATTGACTTTCTCGATGGAAAGTCGCATATTGCAACTATTGGCCGAAATCCCCAGGCGCCATCCTCAGAGCCCCGCCCCCATGCCCACCCTCGAAAACCCCCGTCACGAAGCCTTCGCTCAGGCCGCCGAGGCGTCCGAGAACCCCATCCTGGTCAATGCGGCGCGGCTCGCCGTCCTCGACGCCTCGCGCCTCCAGGCCGCCCTGGCGGATAGGCGATACTATGAGCGTAGGGATCTCGATAAGGTTTTCAATGACATGGCGGCCGAAGTAAAGGCGATGCAGCGCCCTTCACCGCCCCGTGAGGCGCCCGCCGCCGCCCCGGCAGCGCCCCTCCAGCGCCCCGCGCGCTCCCCAAAACCTCCTCGCCAGCGCCGCGATCTCTCCCCTGAAGCTCCCCGTCCTCTCCACCGCCTCTCCAGTCCTCTGGAGTAAGGCGTTCGGATGGAATACCGGCGCCACCCTTGTCAAAGGGGGAGGGGGCGCATAACGGGGGCCGCTCTTGGCCCCGGAGACCCCCATGTCCATTGACGCCGCGACCGTGCGCAAGGTCGCCAAGCTGGCTCACATTCGCGAAAGCGAGGCGCGCCTCGACACGCTCGCGGTCGAACTGTCGGGGATCATGCAGTGGATCGAGCAGCTGAACGAGGTCGATACCGACGGCGTCGAACCCATGGCCTCGGCGGTCGCCGTCGTGCTGCCGATGCGCGACGACCTGGTCACCGAGGGTGGTAACCGGGACGCCGTCCTGGCCAATGCGCCGTTGGCCCGGGGAGGATTCTTCGTGGTTCCGAAGGTAGTCGAATGAGCGGACTGGCATGAGCGAACTGACTGGCATGACGCTCAAGGCGGCCCTCGACGGCCTCGCCGCACGGCGGTTCTCGGCTGAAGAGATCACCCACGCCCACATCCAGGCGATCGAGGCGGCGCGCCCGCTGAACGCCTTCGTTCTGGAAACCCCGGACCGGGCGCTGGAGATGGCGCGAGCCTCGGACGCCAGGATCGCGGCCGGTGACGCCGGGCCGCTCGAAGGCGCACCGATCGGCATCAAGGACCTGTTCTGCACCCTGGGCGTGCGTTCCACGGCCGGTTCGCGGATTCTGGGCAACTTCATCCCGCCCTATGAATCCACCGTAACCAGCCAACTTTGGCGCGACGGCGCGGTGATGCTGGGCAAGCTCAACATGGACGAATTCGCCATGGGCTCGTCCAACGAGACCAGCGCCTTCGGACCGGTGATCAATCCCTGGCGTTCGGAAGGTTCCAACCAGGACTTGACCCCTGGCGGCTCATCGGGTGGTTCGGCCGCGGCCGTCGCCGCCGACCTGGTGCTCGGGGCCACGGCCACCGATACGGGCGGCTCGATCCGCCAGCCGGCCTCGCTGACCGGCACGGTAGGGATGAAACCAACCTACGGCCGCTGCTCGCGCTGGGGCGTGGTGGCGTTCGCCTCGTCGCTCGATCAGGCCGGACCGATCGCCCGCTCGGTCGAAGACGTGGCTATTCTGATGCGATCGATGAGCGGCCATGACCCGAAGGATTCGACCAGCCTGCCGGTCGAGGTTCCGGATTTTCCCAGTTTCGTCGGCCGCTCTCCCAAGGGGCTGCGGATCGGCGTGCCAAAGGAGTACCGCGTCGATGGCATGCCGGCCGAGATCGACGCCTTGTGGGCGCGCGGCGTCGCCTGGCTCAAGGACGCGGGCTGCGAGATCGTCGATGTCTCCCTGCCTCACACCCGCTACGCGCTGCCAGCCTACTACATCATCGCGCCGGCGGAGGCGTCGTCCAACCTCGCCCGCTATGACGGCATGCGCTACGGGCTGCGCGTGGAAGGGGCGTCCCTCAACGAAGTCTATGAGGAGACGCGCGCCGCCGGGTTTGGCGAAGAGGTCAAGCGCCGGATCCTTATCGGCGCCTATGTGCTGTCGGCGGGCTACTATGACGCCTACTATCTCAAGGCCCAGAAGGTCCGGCGGCGGATCGCCGATGACTTCGAGACGGCTTTCCAGCAGGTCGACGCGCTGCTGACGCCGACGGCGCCATCGGCGGCCTTTGGCCTGGGAGACAACACCGCCGATCCGGTGGCGATGTATCTGAACGACATTTTCACCGTAACGGTGAACCTGGCCGGCCTGCCCGCCATCAGCGTGCCCGGAGGCCTGGACGCCAAGGGGTTGCCGTTGGGCCTGCAACTGATCGGCCGTCCTCTTGATGAAGGCACGCTGTTCACCCTGGCCGGCGCGATGGAGAAGGCGTCGGCGTTCGCCTCAAAACCCGCGCGGTGGTGGTAGACCCGCAATGGAGCGCAAACGCGGGCAGGGTCTCTGGCTAACCGTCGGCGAGGTGGTCGGGGTGTTGGCCCTGGCCATCGCCGGACTCAACTATTGGGAAAGCCATCGCGAACATGTTGAGGCGGTGAAGTTGCAGCAGGCTCAGTCCCAGGCCGCCACCGCCTTTGTCGCCACCGGCGAGGCCGATGGTGGCGGTCGCGTGATCAACCTCAGACCCCTGAAGGCCGGCCAGGCCATTCAATCCCAGCGCTACAGGTTTCCCGCCGACGTTCGATCGGACCCGATCGAGATGACCGCCGAACGTCCGAGGATCGAAGCCGATTGGCTGGCCGAGGGGGTGAAGCATGCGCTGGAAGCGGCGCACGCCAAATCTTCCGGCGAGGCGCGAGTCCCGGTGGTGATCGAGACGGTCTACGTCGAGGATGGCGATACTCACGCCGACGTGTCGCTATATCAGGTCGGATTCGCCTGGAAACACGCGTTTATCGGCGGCTGGCAGGTTCGATTGCGGGGACTGGCGCTGTCGCGCCGGGGTCTGACCGGCGATGCAGCGAAGGCGTTGGGAAAGCCTTGGGCCGATGCAAAGAGCAGGTTTTCTGGAGACTTCGCCATTCCCCCGGCCTGATGGGAGAATGGCGTGGTCATTGAAGCTGGCCTACTTCTTGGCGGCGTCCAGATCCTTTTGGATCGCCATCAATTTCGTGTCGTCCAGTTGGGCTTCCGGATAGACCGAGATGGCGCGCAGGGTCATGCCCTTGATCTGGTCCAGGCCCGGATAGGCGATCAGGGCGGGCATGTCCTTTTCGACGACAGCCTTGCCACCGGCGTCGGCCAGGAGATCGCTAATCGAGGTGTTTTCGACCGACATTGCGCCGGGCGCGGCGGGGATAGCGGCCGGAGCCGCGGTGGTCTGGGCCGTGGCCGTCAACGCGGCGGCGGCGAGGGTGAGGCCGGTTAGGCCAGCGATCAGTCTTTTCATGGGGTTTCCTCCGGGGGAGTGGTCGGTAAGCGGCACAGACGACGAAAAAGGGTCATTTGTCCAGGGGCCACCATGAGGTGTAGAAGGCGGCGATGAGCGAAACCAAATCCAATCTGATCCAGGGCTCGACGGGCCTTTGGGAAATCGTGCTGGGCCTGGAAGTTCATGCCCAGGTGGCATCGAAAGCCAAGCTGTTCTCCGGCGCGGCGGTCGGCTTCGGCGCCGGCCCGAATGAGCAGGTCAGTTTCGTCGACGCCGCCATGCCCGGCATGCTGCCGGTGATCAACCGCCGCTGTGTCGAGCAAGCGGTGATAACCGGTCTTGGACTGAAGGCCAAGATCAACACCTGGTCGCGTTTCGACCGTAAGAACTACTTCTATCCGGATCTGCCGCAGGGCTATCAGATCAGCCAGTTTAAAGATCCAATCGTCGGCGAGGGCGAGATCGAGGTCGAGCGCGA
>JAYVYH010000056.1:0-11801 GCA_043784385.1 Caulobacteraceae bacterium
GGCCGCATGTATGTGATCAACAAGACCAATCCGCGGTTCAAGGCGCGCCAGGGTTAACTCCCCCGTGCGAGCCTGAGGAATTCCTGCCGCGTCCGCGCGTCGTCGCGGATCACGCCCGTCAAATGACTCGTGGTCAGGCTTGAACCAGGCGTGTTGACGCCGCGCAGGGTCATGCAGCTGTGTTCGGCCTCGATCACCACCCCGACGCCCTTTGGCTTGAGGACCTGATCGATGGCGCCCGCGATTTCGGCGGTCAGTTTCTCCTGTATCTGTAGCCGCCGCGCGAACCCCTGGACTACCCGGGCCAGTTTCGAGATTCCCACCACCCGGTCGGTCGGAAGATAACCGACGTGGGCGTGGCCGATCACCGGCAGCATGTGATGTTCGCAAAAGCTGATCACCGGTATGTCGCGCAGCACCACCAGCTCATCGTAGCCGCCGACCTCTTCGAAAGTGCGTTCCATATAGGCGCGCGGTTCGGTGGCGTAGCCGGAGAACAGTTCGCGATACGACCGCGCCACCCTGGCCGGAGTCTCCAGCAGGCCCTCTCGATCAGGGTCATCTCCGGCCCATTCGATCAGGACGCGAACCGCGTCCTCGGCTTGCGACTGAGTGATCGTACGGCGGGTCATGGCGTCTCCGGGGCCCCTGCTTGTGAGAGTCTTCTGTGGACAAGGCCGCGCGGGCCATGACTCAGGGGTCGCCGGACCTTAAGGTCGAGGTCTCACGCTTTCAATCTAAGGATGGTTTCATGGCTGACGGCGCCGCGGGTCTCGATGCGATCAACACCTCCGCCCAGGGCAAGCTCAAGAGCCTGATCGAGCGGATCGAACGGCTGGAGGAGGACAAGAAGGCGGTGTCGACCGACCTCAAGGAGGTCTATCTGGAAGCCAAGGGCGAGGGCTTCGACGTCAAGATTGTGCGCAAGGTCGTGCGCCTGCGCGGCCAGGACAAAGCCAAGCGCCAGGAAGAAGAAGCCTTGATCGACCTCTACATCTCGGCCATCGGAGGTCTGTGAAGAGAACGCTTCCAGATCCGCGCGTTCAGGCCCGCCGGGCCGCCTTGAACGCACTTAAACGCGCCCGCCGGACGGCGGATCGTCGGGGTGTCGATTTGTCGGAATGGGAAGGTGAGTTCCTCGGCTCGGTCGCCGAGCGTCTCGAAACCTATGGGCGGGCGTTTGGCGATCCCGAGAAGGGCGCGGCCGGGGCATCGCTATCGATCATGCAGACCGTCAAGCTGAAGGAAATCGCCGCCAAGGCCAAGGGCGAGGCCCCCAAAGGCCGGCGCGAGTTTCGTCGCCGCAGCCGCGATGCTGGAGGCACCCGATGAACGCGCCCACCCCCGATCTCGACGCCGCGGCCCTGCCGCTCTGGAGTCTCGAGGACCTTTATAGCGGCCCCGACGATCCTCGCCTCGAAGCCGATCTCGACGCGGCCAGGCGGACCAACGCTGAACTGGTCGCCGTGAAAGGCGCGTTCCTGGAAGCCCGCGGCGAGCCGGCGAAGCTGGCGGGGCTGATCGACCGGGGCGTCTCCCTGTTCGAAGAGGCGACCAATCTGCTGTGGAGCGTCGGCGCCTATGCCGGTCTGGCAGCGTCGGTCAGCCGCGACAACCCCGCCTGGGTGCAGTTTGAGGCGGACGTGCGCGCCAAGTCCTCGGCGATCGCCGCCGACAGCCTGTTCTTCACCCTCGAACTTAATGCTCTTGAGGACACCGAGATCGAGGCGGCCCTGGCCGCTGACCCGGCCGCGGCGCGCTGGCGGCCGTGGCTGCGCCGGGTGCGGCTGTCGCGCCCGCATGAGCTAAGCCCCGATCTTGAGCGCATTCTGATCGATCGGGCTCCGGCCGTGGCCAACTGGAGTCGCCTCTATGACGACACCCTGGCCCGCTTGACGGCGCGGGTCGGCGCCGAGCGCCTGACGCTCTCCGAGGCGCTGAACCGGATGTCGGATTCGGCGCCCGCGCGCCGCCGAGCGGCCGCCCAGGGTCTTGGCAGGGCGCTCGGCGAACGTCGCGACACCTTGGCGCTATGCTTTAATACGCTGGCGGTGGAGAAACAGGTCGAGGATCGTTGGCGGCTTTATTCAAGTCCGGTCGCGGCCCGCAACATCGCCAACGAAGTCGATGACGCGGCGGTCGAAGCGCTTGAGGCGGCCGTGGTCGCCGCCTATCCGCGCATCAGCCATCGCTACTACCGGCTGAAGGCCAGGGTGATGGGCAAGGCCCGGCTGGACCACTGGGATCGCAACGCCCCGCTCACCGCTGCGGCGCCCCGCGCCTATGGCTGGGGCGAGGCGCGGTCGATGGTGTTAGGCTCCTTCGCCGATCTGGCGCCGGCCCTGGCCGACCGCGCCCGCGTGTTCTTCGAGCATCCGTGGATCGACGCCCGGCCGAGGGCGGGCAAGCAGTCGGGCGCTTATTCTCATCCTGTCACGGCTCCGCGTCATCCCTATGTGTTTCTTAACTTCATGGGCGAGCGGCGCGATGTGCTGACGCTGGCCCATGAGCTTGGCCACGCGGTTCACCAGACCCTGGCAGCGCCGCAAGGCACTCTGCTAGCCGACACGCCGCTCACGCTGGCTGAAACCGCCTCGATCTTCGCCGAGGGCATGTTGTTCGACCGGTTGTTGGCCGAGGCGACACCGGAGGACCGCAAGGGCCTGCTTGCTGGCAAGATCGAGGACGGGCTCAACACCGTGGTGCGCCAGATCGCCTTCCATCGTTTCGAGCGCCGTTTCCATGAAGCCCGCAAGAACGGCGAGCTATCGACGGAGGCGATCGGCGCGCTGTGGCTGGATGTGATGGGCGAAAGTCTCGGCCCGGCGATCCGCCTGAACTCCGGCTACGAGCATTACTGGAGCTATGTCAGCCACTTCGTGCACGCGCCGTTCTACGTCTACGCCTATGCGTTCGGCAATCTGCTGGTCGAGGCGCTGATGGAGGCCAGGCGGGGCGATCCGGCCGGCTTCGCGCCGCTCTATCAGCAACTGCTGGCGGGGGGCGGCGCGCGCACCTATGTGGAGGCCTTGGCGCCGTTCGGTCTGGATCCCCGCCTGCCGACTTTCTGGCAATCGGGTTGCCACCGGCTTGAGCGCTTGGTGGACGCCTTCGAGGCCCTGGTCTGAATCTTATGGTTAATGATCCTGAGCGCGACCGGCTGAGCGGCCGGGTGGCGCGTTTCGCGAAGGTTGGCGTCGGCCTCTCCGGCGCGGCGGCCACTTTTGGAGCCAACGCTCTGTTTGCGAAGGGCGACATTTCCGCCCGCAACGCCAGGGCGCTAAAAGAGACCCTGGGCCAACTCAAGGGGCCATTGATGAAGGTGGCTCAACTGATGGCCACCATCCCTGATTTGCTACCGCCGGAATTCGCCGCCGAACTGACCGAGCTTCAGACCAACGCCCCGGCCATGGGGGCGGCCTTCGTGCGTCGGCGCATGGCCGCGGAGCTGGGACCTGAATGGCTGAGCAGATTCGCCGAGTTCGACCAGACCCCGGCCGCCGCGGCTTCCCTGGGCCAAGTCCACCGCGCCGTCGCCCATGATGGCCGCGCCCTGGCCGTCAAGCTGCAATATCCCGACATGCAGAGCGCCGTGGAGAGCGATCTTGGCCAGCTTCGCGCCCTCCTCGGGCTCGGCCGGCAAATGTTCGGCGCCATCGACACCCGCGAGGTGGCCGAGGAGATCGGCGAGCGCATCCGCGAGGAGCTCAACTATGATCGTGAGGCCAAGACCATGCGGCTCTTTGGCGCGTTCTTCTCCGCCCGCGACGATATCTCCGTCCCGGCCCCGGATGCCGATCTCAGCAGCGCGCGCCTGCTGACCATGGATTGGCTGGACGGGCGCGGCCTGCAAAGCTTCAAGGGCGAAGACCTTGAGACCCGCAATCGCGTGGCCAAGATCCTGTTCGAGGGGTGGTGGACGCCGCTGATGCAACTGGGGGTGATCCACGGCGACCCGCACCTGGGCAACTACAGCTTCGCAGACGCCGGCGGCCGGCTGAACCTGCTGGACTTCGGCTGTGTGCGCATCTTCCCGCCGGTGTTCGTCGGCGGGGTGGTCAAGCTGTTCCGCGCCCTGTCGACCGGCGACAAGGCCGGAGAGACGGCCGCCTACGAGGCCTGGGGCTTCAAGAACCTGTCCCAGGACCTGGCCGACGTACTCGGCCTGTGGGCGCGGTTCATCTACGGCCCGCTGCTCGACGATCGCGTCCGCACGGTCGCCGACGGGATTGCTCCGGGCGACTACGGCCGCCGCGAGGCCTTCCAGGTCAAGCAGGCGCTGGAGGAGAAAGGACCGGTGACCATCCCGCGCGAATTCGTGTTCATGGACCGCGCCGCCATCGGCCTGGGCGCCGCCTTCCTGCATCTCGGCGCCGAACACAACTGGCGCCGCCTGTTCGAGGCGTCGCTGGAGGGGTTTTCTGAGGAAGCGCTGGCGGCGAGGCAGGCGGCGGCTTTGGCGGCGGTGGGGCTGTAGCCTCGATCTGACGACCATCGACCGATCATCTTGTTTCCCATTTTGGGAAATGATAGGGTTTCGCATGAATGTCGTGGCGCTGAAGACGCTCCAAGCCTTCTGGATCAAACACCCCAGAGCCAAAGGGCCGCTAACGACATGGTACAAACTTACGCGTGTCGCCAATTGGCGCACGCCGAATAATGTGTCGGTCACCTTCGGCTCGGCCGATTTTCTGGCCGATAATCGAATCGTGTTCGATATCGGGGGCAATAACTACCGTTTGGTCGTGCGCATATCCTACCGTTTCAAACAGGTTCTCGTGAAGTTCGTCGGGACGCACGCCGACTACGACGCCATAAACGCCGCCATCGTTGGCTGGAGAAAACCGTGATGACAATCGATACTCGTCTCCGCCCGCTACGCACGGAAGCCGACTTTGAAACGGCTCTTGCTGAATACGAGCGCTATTTCGATCGCGAACCGGAATCCGAGACCGAGGAGGCCGACCGCTTCGAACTTTTAGGCGTTCTGCTGGCGCGATATGAGGAGGAACACTATCTCATAGAGCCCGAGGATCCGGTCAACGCCCTGACCCATGTGATGGAGACCAAGGGCAAGAGCCAGGCCGATCTCGCCGCCCTCATCGGCGCGCCGAGGGCTTCTGAAATCCTGGCGCGCAAGCGCGGACTCTCGTTGGATCATGTGCGAAAAATCCGGGCCGAATGGGGTGTTCCCGCCGACGTACTGATCTGAGGGCGGACCCTAGTGCATTAAATCCAAGGTTTGATACCCTGCGTGGACCCCCAACGCTCATGAACTGTCGGATTACCTATATCAGTTAGTAGGCGTTGGTTACTCACCAATTTTTATACAGGTAAGCCGATGCTCCCTACTCAGGCACTTCCGGCCAATCGTGGTGTGGGAGTAGATCGCGCAGCTTCACCACCTGCCTGAGACCTAGAAGCACATCGGTGTCGAGGTTGCCGTCGTGGATTCGGCGCATAAATTCGCGGCAAATCCCGCAGGGCGGAAGAACGGTCAATCGACCCTCTCGTCCGTCGCGCCAGACCGCCACGACTCGCCGAATTCGGTACTCACCCGCAGTAGCCATAGCGGCGATCGCCGCGCGTTCCGCGCATAGGCCCCAACTGGCCGTGTCAACGCAAACGCCTACGTACACTTTGCCAAGCTCGCTCACGAGCGCGGCGCCAACGTCGCCAAATATTCTCCCGTCAGGTCCGGTCCACGGATTGAGCACGCTGGCGGCCCGCGCGATCAGCTTTTCGTTCGTCATTTAGAAAACCCTTTTGCCTCGCAGGTTCGTTTCTGACTATTCTGCAATTGTAATGCTCCAATTGATAGTAGTCGCGCCCGCAACGGGTAGACTACTTTCGGTGACGCATCGCCCAGGACCGTAATATAGCCGTAGCGATGGGCTCCAACGTCAAACTGTGCAGCAGGTGTAAGGTTTTGACCACTGGCGTCTCGATCGCACTTCTTCAATGTGACGATCGGTACCGCCAGAATGACGATCGCATCTGGCGACCCTCGAGGTCTCCTGTGTAGCCGCGCCTTCCAGGTGAAACGGGCGTTCGAGGCGAATGGGCCTGTCACCATCCCCCACGAATTCGTGTTCAGGAACCCGCCGTCATGGGCCTGGACTCGGCGTTCCTGCACCAGAGCGCCGAAGACGACTGGCGCCGGCCGTGCCTTAATTCTCCGGAAGAAACGCCAAATCCACGATCTGCGCCGCGTTCCATGGGCAGGTCTCGGGAAAGCCGCCCAGCCCGGTTTCCCGGGTCGCCTGTTCCACCGCGTCCGACCAGACATCCTGTATCCAGTCGGCGCTTTCCAGGCTCCGCCGCAGGCTCGGGGTCCTTTCCAGGCGGCGCGCGACGGCTTCGCGCTAGACCTTGATCGTCACCCTCCAGTTCACGCTGCGCGCGGAGCTTTGAAATTGCCACTTGAGCAGATGCGCCAACAGGATGGCCATGCGGCCGGCCAATTCACGTTGTTCGCTCTTGCCCACGTCTTCCACCTCGTCGGCGATGTGCTCGATATCGAGCTGGGATAGTTTTCCGGCTCGGAGAAGGGCGGCTTGTTCGTTGGCCCAGGCGACGATATCGGTCTCGTATGTCGTGCTCATGAAGACCTCATTGGCGGACAAATATAGGCGTTTTCCATGTCGGAAACTATGACATCGCCGATGAACCGTTACTGGACCCTGTCCGACAAGCCCGTGGGCGCCTGGCCGGACGACGACACTTTCGTCCTGCGCGAGGCGCCGATCCCGCCGCCCGGCCCTGGCCAGGCGCTGACCCGGACGATCTATGTTTCGCTCGATCCCTATCAGTGGGGTTACAAGCGGCGCGGGGTCGAGGCGCCGGGCGCGCCTTGCCACGCGCGGACAGTTTCCCAGGTGATCGAGAGCCGTATGGAAGGGTTCTCGCCGGGTGACCTGGTGTTCAACACCAACGGCTGGAGCGAATACGCGCTGATGGGCGAGGGCGTCGCGCGGCCTTCCTACATGATCCCGCGCAAGCTCGATCCGGCCCAGGGACCGATCTCCCTGGCGATCGGCGTGCTGGGGATGCTGGGCCTGACCGCTTACGCTGGCATGGTGCTGCTGGGCGATCCGAAGGCCGGCGAAACCGCGGTGGTCTCGGCCGCTTCCGGCGGCGTCGGCCAGATCGCCGGCCAGTTGGCCCGCCTGCGTGGCGCGCGGGTGGTGGGGATCGCCGGGCGCGAGGAGAAGTGTCGGTTCGTGGTCGATGAGCTCCGTTTCGACGCCTGTGTCTCGCATCTCAGCCCGACCTTCGCCGACGATCTGCGCGCCGCCTGCACGGCCGGCGTCGACGTCTATTTCGAGAACGTCGGCGGGGCGGTGTTCGACGCGGTGCTGCCGCTGTTCAACCCTGGCGCCCGGATGACCATCTGCGGCCTGATCGCCCACTATGGCGAGGCGGCGGGAACCGACGCCCGGGCCGCCCTGATGGCGCGGGGCGCGGCGATCTTCGCCGAGCGGGGCGTGAGCGTGCGCGATCTGTTCGTCGGCGACTATGTGGCCGAACACCACGACGCCTTCCTGCGCGAGGTGTCGCCCCAGGTCGCCGCCGGCGAGATCCGCTACCGCGAGGACCTGCGCCAAGGCCTGGAAAGCGTCCCCGCAGCCTTCGCAGAAATGCTCAAAGGCGCCAATTTCGGCAAGACTCTGGTCCAGCTGTCGCCTGATCCGACGCTCTGAGGCTGGTCGCGAGCCTATCGCGCCTTGCCATTTTTCAAACGCTTGTTAGTCATGCTGCGGCGTCGCGAGGGCGCGTTTCGCGGGGTGTGATCCATGGCAAACGACAAACCAGGCGCCATCGCCGGGGCCGCTACGGCGGATGAGGATCAGCCGACCCCCCTGGCCCCTGACATGGCGCCGGAGATCGGCTCGCCGCTTGCGCGCTTCAAAGGCCAGGCTCCGGAAGCGCCGGCCTGGTTCCATGAGGCGGTGGCCAAGCGGCCCGAGCGGACCCTGGTGCCGGTCGAGGGGGCGAATATCGAATTGCTGGTCTGGGGCAAGCTGGGCGCGCCCGGTCTGATCCTGGTTCACGGCAACAGCGCCCACGCCGACTGGTGGAGCTTCATCGCCCCATTCCTGGCCGACAACTATCGCGTGGCGGCCATGTCGCTGTCGGGCATGGGCGGGTCGGACTGGCGGGGCAGCTACAGCTTCGAGACTTTCGCCACTGAGATCCATGAGTGCGCCAAGGCCGCCGGCCTCTATGAGGCGCCGGTTCTGCCAATCTACGCCGGCCATTCGTTCGGCGGCGCCCAGGTGTTCTATTCGGCCGCCCATCACCCCGAGCGGATGCGCGCCTGCCTGCTGGTCGACACCGGCTTCGGCGGGCCGCCGAGCCCCGAAGAGATCGCGCGCTGGGAAGCCGAGGAACGCGCCGCCGGCCGCAACCCGATACGGTTCAGCGGACCGCGGATGCGCGGCGCCGAGAACAAGGTCTATCCGACCCTGGAAAAAGCGCTGACCCGGTTCCGCTTCATGCCGCCGCAGGTTCCGGGCAACCTCTACATCGCCGACTTCATCGCTCGCCGCTCATTGAAGCCAGCGCCGTTGCCCGACGGTTCGGGCCAGGGCTGGACCTGGCGTTTCGACCCGGGCCTGTGGACCAAGCTCGACCGCACCGGCATGACCGCCATCGACGGAAGCGCGGTCGCCGTTCCCATGGCGCACATCTATGGCGACCGGTCGGAGATCATCAAGCGCCACGGTCTGGGGTCGGGCCGGGCCGATCAGATCCCCTCGACGGTTCTCCGGATCATCATTCCCGACAGCGAGCACCACATCATGGTCGACCAGCCCTTGGCCCTGGTCGCGGCGATGCGCACGATCCTCGCTGTCTGGCCAGCTTGAGCGCCTTCCGCCTCTAGTGTAGCACCGCCCTCGCACCGCTTTGCATTCATCAAGGACCGCGTGATCATGAACGACGCAGCCGCCGACTATCATCAGGGCGACCAGGACATCACCGAACAGGTCGCCAGCTACCAGGCGTTCGGCGCCCTGTCGAAATATGGCTCGCTGGTCGTCGGGGTTCTGGTGTTGACGCTGACCCTATGGTTTTGTGTGGGCGCCGGGTTCCTTGGGGGTCTGATTCCTGGCTTGGTCCTGTTGGGCCTGGGTCTTGTCTTCCTCCGGTCAAAACCCGCACAAGATCACTAGGGGAATCGTCATGGCCGTCGTCGCCGTAACCAGGGAACGCCGGGCCGGCGAAACGCGCGTGGCCACCACGCCCGACGCGGTCAAGAAGCTGCTCGCGCTGGGTGTTTCCGTCGTCATCGAATCGGGAGCCGGCTTGACCGCCTCCGTGCTCGACTCCGACTACGAGACCGCCGGGGCCACCATCGCCCCGGACTTGGCCTCGACCCTGTCGGGGGCGGATATTCTGCTGAAAGTCCGCGGGCCTTCCGGCGAGGAGATTGCGGCGTTGAAGTCCGGCGCGATCGTCGTCGCTCTGCTCAATCCTCACCTGGAACGCCCGGTGCTCGAAGCCCTGGCCGCCCATGGCGCCGACGCCTATGCGATGGAATTCGTGCCGCGCACCAGCCGCGCCCAGGTGATGGACGCGCTGTCGAGCCAAGCCAATCTGGCCGGCTATCGCGCCGTGATCGAAGGCGCCCAGGCCTATGGCCGCGCCATGCCGATGATGATGACGGCGGCCGGCGCAATCGCCCCGGCCAAGGTGTTCGTGATGGGGGCCGGCGTCGCCGGGCTCCAGGCCATCGCCACCGCCCGGCGTCTGGGCGGCGTGGTCACGGCCACCGATGTTCGGCCCGCCGCCAAGGAACAGGTCGAGTCGCTCGGCGCCAAGTTCATCGCGGTGGAGGACGAGGAGTTCAAGGCCGCCGAAACCGCCGCCGGCTACGCCAAGCCGATGAGCGCCGAATATCAGCTCAAACAGGCGGCTTTGGTCACCGAGCACATCAAGAAACAGGACATCGTCATCACCACCGCCCTGATCCCCGGCCGCGCCGCGCCGCGTCTGGTCACCGAGGCGCAGGTGCTGTCGATGAAGCCGGGCTCGGTGCTGGTCGACCTGGCCGTGGAACAGGGCGGCAATGTCGCCGGCGCCCGGCCCGACGAAGTGGTGGTGCTTGGCGGCGCCAAGATCGTCGGCATCAGCAATCTGGCCGGCCGCATCCCGGCCGACGCCTCATCGCTCTATGCGCGCAATCTGGCCGCCTTCGTGACCCTGCTGATCGACAAGAGCGGCGCGGTGGCGCCCGACGTCAACGACGACATCCTGCAGGCTTCGCTGGTCACCCACGGCGGCGCCATCACCCATCCCGCCCTTCAAGCGGCCTGACGGAGACAAAGCCATGGACGCCGTCGTCGATCCGACCATCTTTCGCCTGGCGATCTTCGTGCTCGCGGTGTTCGTGGGCTACTATGTGGTGTGGAGCGTCACGCCGGCCCTGCACACGCCGCTGATGGCGGTCACCAACGCGATCTCGGCGATCGTCATCGTCGGCGCGATGCTCGCCGCCGCGCTCACCGAAACCACCCTCGGCAAGACGATGGGTGTGCTGGCGGTTGCGCTGGCGGCGGTGAACATCTTTGGCGGCTTTCTGGTGACGCGTCGCATGCTGGAGATGTTCAGGAAGAAGGAGAAGAAGACCACCGCGCCCGACGCCGCGAAGGAGGACGCCAAGTGAGCCTGAACCTCGTCACGCTGCTGTATCTGGTCGCGAGTGTCTGTTTCATCCAGGCGCTCAAGGGACTGAGCCATCCGACCAGTTCGATCCGGGGCAACATGTTCGGCATGAGCGGGATGGCGATCGCCGCGGTCACGACCGCGGTGCTGATCGTCAAGCTGGCCGACGGCCATGTCGCCGGTCTGGGCTGGGTGCTGCTCGGGCTGGTGGCGGGCGGCGCGTATGGCGCGTGGCGGGCCCACACGGTCGAGATGACCAAGATGCCCGAGCTGGTCGCGTTCTTCCACAGCATGATCGGCCTGGCAGCGGTGTTCATCGCGGTGGCCGCGGTGGCCGAGCCGCATGCCTTCGCGATCACAGCAGCCGCCGGCGAGCCGATTCCCAACGGCAACCGCTTCGAACTGTTTCTCGGCGCGGCGATCGGCGCGATCACCTTCAGCGGCTCGGTGATCGCCTTCGGCAAGCTGTCGGGCACCTACAAGTTCCGCCTGTTCAAGGGCGCGCCGGTGCAGTTCGCGGGCCAGCACCTGCTCAACCTTGTGCTGGGGCTGGCGATGCTCGGCTTCGGCCTGGCGTTCGTCTACACCGAAAGCTGGCCGGCGTTCTTCGCGATGCTGGCGCTGGCCTTCACGATGGGCGTGCTGATCATCATCCCGATCGGCGGCGCCGACATGCCGGTGGTGGTCTCGATGCTCAACAGCTATTCCGGCTGGGCCGCGGCGGGCATCGGCTTCAGCCTGAACAACGCGATGCTGATCATCGCCGGCTCGCTGGTCGGCTCGTCGGGCGCGATCCTGTCGTACATCATGTGCAAGGCGATGAACCGCTCGTTCTTCAACGTGATCCTCGGCGGCTTCGGGGGTGAGGCCGGCGGCCCGGCCGCGGCCACCGAGCAGCGCCCGGTCAAGAGCGGCAGCGCCGACGACGCCGCGTTCATCCTCGGCAATGCCGAGACGGTGGTGATCGTGCCGGGCTACGGGCTGGCGGTAGCGCGGGCCCAGCATGCGGTCAAGGAACTCGCGGCCAAGCTCACCGCGAAGGGCATCACCGTGAAGTACGCGATCCACCCGGTCGCCGGGCGCATGCCCGGCCACATGAACGTGCTGCTGGCCGAGGCCGAGGTGCCGTACGA